>JAYVBW010000566.1:0-4998 GCA_043750255.1 Pirellula sp. | reverse complement strand
GCAACGCATCTGGCCAATGGGTTCGTCCACGGGCTGAGGACCGCCGACGGGATGACCGCCGATGATCGCAGCGAAAATGTTCTGCGGGCGCACTTTTTTGTCGGGTAGAATCTCAAAGCCATCACGCCCCAGTTTCATCGTTCCGTTCGTACCAACGAAGACGAGCGAGCCCTTTGACGATTCGCGACCTCCTCCCGCCGCCTCTCGGATCTGAAGAATGGCCGGAAATCTTTCGTACTCAATGATGGTGTTCTGAGTGTCAGGCGTCTCGCCGTTGTCCTTGAGAAACCACCGTCCACCTTGACTTGCCACTGCCTTGGGAGCTTGGATATCAAAGATCCAATGTACGATGTCCAGAGAATGATGCCCTAGATTTGTCATCTGCCCACCCGCTGTATCCCAAAACCAGCGGAAATGATAGAGTGCGCGATTCGGATTGTAATGTCGCGCAGGCGCGGGGCCGAGGTGCATTTCCCAATCAAAATCTGCCGGACTATTCCCGTCTGGAGGATTACTGATACCTGGCATCACGTTGCGAAAAAAATCGCACTGCACACTCACGATGTCGCCTATGGCTCCGCTTCGCAGCAGCTCCTTGGCCCTCTGATAATGCGGTCCGCTGCGTTGCTGCGTACCCACTTGTACTACCCGTTCGTGTTTTGACGCGACGCTCTGCATCCACTCACCCTCACGCACGAAGAGATGTGTAGGTTTCTCGACATACACGTCCTTGCCCGCCGCGCAGGCCATCATTGTCTGCAATGCATGCCAATGATCCGGAGTGGCGACGACAACCGCATCCACGTCCGTGCTTTCCAGCAGCGTTCGAAAGTCCGCATGCGTCTTCACGCCCTCCGAGATTTCCTTGCATGCTTCCATGCGTGGCTTGAACGCATCCGATACGGCAGCGATCCGTGCCTCTTTCAAACCCGCAAACGACCTCGCGTGAATGCGCCCGATGAGGCCAAAACCGAGGATGCCAATGTTGACGCGATCATTCGCGCCGATGATCTGCGAATACGACTTCGCCGTAATCGCGGTGGCAGCTGTAGACAGCGCTGCTGTGTGAACAAACTTGCGACGGTCATAAAAAGTCTCGCTGGTCATGAACCTGATTCCTATGATTCGGGCCAAGTGTCTGCGGTTTTTTCATTCGGTCGAATAAGCATGACAATGATTATAGATAACAAGGCCGTTCCAGCAAAAACACCGAAAATCATATTCAACGGGACGTTCCGATCTCGCAGAGCGCCGAATCCCCAGTCGGCAAATCCTCCGCAGCCGATGCTGACCAGGTTCATGATGCCGTAGCCAGTAGCTCGCAATTCAGGACGCACGATTTGGCAGAGGATCGGCATGTTATTGCAGTCAAAGAATCCCCAACCAAGTCCAAACAGAATTAGGAAACCGATTGCGACGCCCAGGGTGCCAGCGTTTCCGATACCGAAAAGTGCCGGTAGAAAAAAACTCATTCCAATTGCACTGACAAAAATACGGCCTCGTGAAGTGCGACACATCCAGCGATCGGCCAACCAGCCTCCAAGACCGACACCTATCAACGACGCCACTTGCACGTACAGTACCGCCGACATTCCCGCTTTGCCTTGGCCCAGTCCGAATTGTTCCTTCAAAATATCGGGCATCCAGTCCTTCACTACCCAACCGGCCATCGCAGGCAGTGTGAAATACAGAACTAACAGTAAGAAATTCCGATTAGTAAGCAGTTCAAGTCCAGATGCTAGCGGAGACAGTTGCACTGTCTTTCGGATTGGACGATAGGGATTGCGAAGGAGTGCAAATAAAGGCAACGCATATGCGACTCCAATGAGCCCACAAAAACCGAACGCCCAACGCCATCCTAATGATGGTTCATCAGCTACATATCCGGAGAAGCCACCCAAGATAATACCCAAGTAGATCCCCATCTGGTGGAAGCCGACCGCTCGCGATCTGGTCTGACTCGAATGGAATTCCGAGATCAATGAGAGCGCTGCCGGGATGTAGAACGCTTCGCTCACCCCCATGACGGCTCTAGCAACAATCAGTTGTGGAAAGGTCGTAACGTAGGCAGTGGCAAGAGTAACGGCGGACCATATGAACAGACTGGCAGCTATCACATGTCGACGGCTCGTTCGATCCGCTACATAACCACCTACAGGACTTAATCCGGCATACACCCACTTGAAGCAGCCGAGCACAATGCCCCAATTGGCTTTGGTCGCGATGTCCGGAATGTCGGCCATCATCGACGACTTCATCGCTGCCAACATCTGTCGGTCTAGATAATTGAGAAGTGCAACAGGCACCAGCATCGCAACCACTAGCCACGCAGTTTTGGAGTGGATCAGGCTTGACGCGGCCTCGGAATCAATTGCCATTACAGATCGACCAATTCGTAAATCCCTCGGCCAGCTCGCTTTAGCTTGCCTTGTTCAGCCAGTTCCTCCCAAACATCTCTTGGGAATTGGATTGGGGGCGTGATTGCAACAACGCCTGACTTGCCACCGCCCGACATCGGACCGTGCCCGATGCGGGATTCGTCGTCAAGTTTTGTCAGCTTCAGTCGCTTTCGAAAAGCCTTCATAGCTAGACGCAACTCTTCCTTTCTAGCCGCCGGATCCGGTCTTGCCGAGGGATTCGGTACAGGAGAGGGTTCAGATTCAGACATTTATCGATGATCCTGTGCGAAAAAAGATGGCAAGGCAGCGTAGCACACGCGTTTGGGTTCCATTCGAAAACGGCTTCGTGGTGGAAACCTGCATTGGCCGTAGCTAATGCTAGTCCTCCCGCTCCTGCAAACAACTCAATTGACTTCATGACCGTAAACCATCCTAGAAATCCAAGTTCCTTATTATATTTCTATTGTATCCGAGGTTTGGGACGCAGGGTACTCTGAAGCGTGAGCCTCCGATTCACTTCAAAATATTGTCCGCCAATATCGGAAAACAAGTGAAAACGGGGATCTCCTCTAAATAAATGCGCACGATTTCCCAACGTTCTCAACGCGGATTCGCTAAACTAGACGTCTGCTTTACGTTTGAGTTCCAAGGCGAAGGAGATCAACGATGCGTCAAAAATCACGACGACAATTCATTGGCGATGTGGGGTACGGGATGTTGGCGGCAAGTGTTGGGTCGACCTTGATCGAAGAAATGGGATTTGCCAGCCCACCTGAAATTTCGGAAACTCGACTTCATTTTGGAAAACTCGAACCGCTTGTTGCACTTTTGCAAGAAACAGAGCCTTCCAAGCTTCTGCGAGTATTGGTTGAACGTTTGCACGGGGGGCTGCCGCTGAAGTCCCTTGTGTCTGCTGCTGCTTTAGCGAACGCGCGCACATTTGGTGGCGAAGACTACATCGGATTCCATACGATGATGGCCTTGGCACCAGCTTATCGCATGTCCTCGGAGCTTCCAACAAATCTCCAGCCGCTCCCCGTTTTGAAAGTACTCTACCGCAATACGAATCGAATCAAGGAGTTTGGTGGTGGGGAAAAGGAAGTTCTAAAAAGGATTCAAATCGAGCATCCTCCGGAATCAGTAAATCAAGCGAGTGTCGGTTCGGACGCGTTACGAGAAGCTGTCCGTAATCGCGACGTTGCGAAAGCGGAATGGATCTTTGCTTCATTGGTTCAAGGCTCGGATTCGGCCGCAATCGCACTAAACAATGCTTTGCTGTGCGTTGAGGACGAAACCGAAATTCACCGCGTTGCTTTGCCCTATCGAGCTTGGGACATATTGGAAATCGTCGGAATGGAGCATGCTCATACGATGCTTCGTCAATCTATTCGTTACTGTGTCAAAGCAGGCAAAATGTCGCACGGTCCGGATAACGAATCGCCATCGACGTTGCTTCCGCGATTGGTTGACCAATTTCACCTTGAACGCGAATCTAAGTCGGCCAAGAAAGTCGACAGTCAATGGGTTCGGCACTTTTCAGAAACGATCTTCAAGTCGTCAGCTAGCAACGCAGCGGAAGCGGCAGCGGAAGCGATTGCTGAGGGGATCGATAGCGACGCAATCGGTCGAGCGATCACGCTCGCAGCCAATCAATTGGTGTTGCGAGATCGCGGTCGGACGCCACGCGAAGAGCAACTCGGCAAACCAGTTGGAAGCGTGCATGGAGATTCCATAGGTGTCCATGCGACGGACTCTGCGAACGCATGGCGGAATCTAGCAAAGCATGCGGACGCCAAGAACCGCGTTGCTTGCTTGATCCTCGGAGCTTATCAAGTCGCCTATGATCGCGTTGCACGCGGTGGCGATTTCCTGCATTGGGATGCGTTGCCAGTGAGTTACACGTTGGAACGAATCAAGGAAAGCGATCCGACCGCGTTGTTGGTCCAGCTTGATGACGCGATCAGAAATAACCTTCAATCTCAATCCGCTGCGGTTCTTGCACGATATGGCCAGTTGGGACACGATCCCAAGTTTGCATTTGACTGCATGCTCAAATATGCCGTAAGTGAAGACGGAGCTTTACACGCCGAGAAATACTACCGAACGGTTCGTGAAGAGTTTGAGGCCGCGTCGCCTGAGCATCGTTGGGACTTTGCAATCTCGCTGGCCCGCGTTACTGCTAGCGAATATGGCAAACAAGCTGCTGGTTATCAAGAGGCAGTCGATTTACTTAGTTAATTGCTTTGACTTTATCGTTTGGGATTTTTATTGCTTTTTTGCAGGGCACGCTTCTCACAGGACACGCCATGGTAACTTGGTACTCGCGAGGTTGTGAAGTGATTGAAATCTTCCTTTGACAAACATCCTTTAAAGAGCGAGATTGTGGTCTCAACCGATCCCATCCTGCTCGGTGCTCACGTAGCGAGATGACGAAATCTGACGGCTTGTGGCAAAATCATTTGTGGTAGAATCATTTCTAGACGCTTCCGCTTTTCTTGATCTTGATGGCAGGAATTTAATGCAACTCAACCGACGAAATTTTGCTTACATGGCAGGGATGGGGTTCGCCGCCTCCCAATTTTCTAAGAGTCAAGCGTCG
>JAYVBW010000565.1:0-16267 GCA_043750255.1 Pirellula sp. | reverse complement strand
GAAAGGAGGACGCAACAAGCAGCAGCACGATGCAGATGTCGCACTTTTGCAAATGCATGCCGATACACTCCAACAGTCGCAATGACCATCGGGAGCGTTACCACTAGCCAACTATTGGAAGTTGCAGATCAAGGGTACGCCAAGCGCGAAGTGAGAATGATTGACAGGAGCTCGCATGTACTTCCTCCACGTCACGAAATATGCCTGAGCAGCAGGCCCGCCGCTAGCCTCGACGCTCGAAGACTACAGCCGCTGTAGCTTGCCCGCCACCACCTCCAAATCCTCCTCGATGCGGTTGCCGTCCACGTAGATGTCGTATTTGCCCGCTGGCACGACCATGATATCGCCGTATTTTTTGGCGGTCTGAATCCTCGTCACGAAGGCGCCGCGGTCTCCCGCTTTGACAACGTAGATGTCTTTCGCCTTGCCCGTTCCGTTGACCTGGATCATGCCCAGGATCGTTTCGGGTTGGATATCGACGACCCTACGCTCTGGAATCGAGAACGATCGCTTCAGGAACACTCTCACGCCCTCTTTGGGCTGCCAGGCCACCGCGTACTTCTTGCTCGACGAAGGGACGTTCAGATATTCTCCGTACTTGGTCACGCTGCCGACCATCGTATAAACGGCGCTATCGGCTTCGTCCTCGGGCACGAGCGAAATGCTTTCCATCACAGGCAATTCGATCTTCGGCTGCAGGATGCGAAGGGCGCGGCGAGTTACATCGACGACTTCCGCCGTCTTTGCGTTGGCTTTCAACTCCTTGGCGATAGCCGAGATCGAAGCCGCCAACGCAGCGGCGTCATCAGCGTCGTAGTACTTCCCCTTGCCGGCGTCGGCGATGGCCTTGAGCGGAGCATCTTCGTCCGCCTTCACGCCAAATCCCACCACGTTGACGCCGAAGCTCAGCTTCAGCTTTGCCAGCAGCGCGGCAGCTTCCGCCACTGGATCCCCTTTGCAGCTCTCCAAGCCATCCGTGATCAGGACAATGCCGCAGAAGGCTTCTTTGTCCTTGGCGAGCTCCTCGCCAGCCACTTTCAGCGACAGGGCTATCGGAGTGGCCCCCGTTGGCTCCAAGCCCGCGACCAGGCGGCTCAGTTCGGACTTGCCAGACACATCAAGTGGACTCAGCGGGCGGGCTACTTTGACTGCCTGGCAGTTTCGGGGATCGTCCGCGGGGGCAAAGACTTCGTGTCCATAAATGACAAATGTCACGTTCAGCCCCTCCGGGATTTTCTGGATCAAATCGGCGACCACCCGCTTGGCAGCCTCCATTTTCGTTTCGCCTTCTTTTACCTTGTCCCTCATGCTCCCCGAACAGTCCAGGACCAAGGCGAAGTTTGTGATCAATTCCGCGGCCTGTGGCGGGATGTCCCGCGCGGCCTGCAAGGCGGCAAGCAGTTTCTCGCTCGCGCCCGCCGCTCTCAGATCCGCAAGTTGTTCCTTGCCAAGCGTAAACACCGTCGGCGACTTGGCGAGCCGCTTGAGTATTTGCTCTTCGGGGATTTCAAGTTGCAACAGCTTGAGCACGTTCGCGTAGGTGATGGCAGCCCCGCTGGCAGCCGGTTTCTTCGCGCTGGCCTCCCGCACCGCGGCGATCACCACCGGAGAAGCACCAGCCTCGGTTAATCGCTTGAGTGCCGCTTCGTCGCCGGCAAAGGCCAGGCCGGACTTCTTAATCCGGCCGATGATTACCTCGTCGTCAATCTTCAGTTCGAGGAGCGCTCGCAGCCCCTCTTCCTTGAGTTGCTGATCCTCGGCGGCCGACAATCGAGCCATACTATTCAGAGCCACGAACAAGGTGACAAGCACCAGAGCGGAAAAAACCTGGCATGTACGCATCGGAGACTCCCTGAATTACCTAAATGACAAAATCGAAAGGTGTGGCGAAACTCTACCACCCTGATAGAATCGCATCCGTCGGCGATATGCTACACCTGCCGGCATGGTGCCACAAGTTATTTATCGAGTTGCCTTCTAAAAACAGTGGCGTTAGATCCTGATCGCCCCATAGCGAAAACTCCTCCTAGCGACGAAACGAGCGTGACGTCGCCCTCTTTCGGGACATTGCCGCAGCTTACGTCGACCCCAATCCAGTTCGTGCTGGGGTTGCCGAAGTTCCTGAGGAGATTCAATACACTTCGGTGTACGAACGCGTTCAAGCGGAGAAAGCTGGTCGCAAGGAAAAAGCTCGAGTGAAAGTGCGCAAGCGTCAGGCATCGCGAAGCCGTTCGAAAGTTGCAGCAGGCGGAGGTCAGGCGAATCGTGGTGCGACTTAGTCAAGCGTTTCGGCAGGATTTTTAAACGTGTCGCTGGGACACCGGAGTCACTTGCTCAAGAAGCGAACCTTCTGGGGCAAAGCAGCTATCGAACCGGTGGATCGCCCTTGCCTGCGTGACATAAGTCCACTCAGAGTTCCGGTTATGTCATTGTTATTTGTTGATTGAGTCGACATGAAGCCTTCGTTGCCTGATTTAACACATTAGTAATCGCGAGGAGCGAATTCATGTGATTTCGGGGCTCGGAATACATTGACAGGCTCGGTTTACCCCTTCAATGACATTCTCAGAAATAGAATTTCGTGATCGACCACGGGACCATTAAGATGGATGGCCCGTAGTTCCCGATCATAGTTCCCATTGATTGCGAGCAAGCAGTGGCACGAAATAGACTGTTTAGATTACAATCGCGTTGATCGAAATTTCATAAGCACAACCCAAGAATAAAAGCGAGTTCACAGTGAATGCACAAACTGCAATTGGAAACGTTCTAGCTACTGGCGAAATGGTTGGCATGGCGTATATCGGTGATCTGTCGGATGCAGAGCTAATGCAAAGACCGCATCGCAAGTGCAATCATATTAACTGGCAAATTGGCCATTTGATCGTCTCAGAAAACCAACTTGTTGGCAAAATTGCGACGATGCCTAGTTTGCCGTCCGGTTTTGCCGAAAAGTACTCCAAGGAGAAGGCCATTAGCGACGACCCAAGTCAATTCGTAAAAAAGGACGAACTGCTCTCAGCATATAGAGACCAGCGCAACGCAACTCTCGGATTACTCTCTGGCATGAACGCCGATGAGTTGGCTCGGGAAACCGGTATCGAATACGCTCCAACGCGAGGAGCCCTGATCAGCTTGATGGGCGAACACTGGTTAATGCATAGTGGACAGTGGGTCATCGTGCGACGTGAAAACGGAAAACCTATCGTTATCTAAAGGTTGGAATGGGCCTGAAGTCAGGCTGACCGGGAACTCGCATTCATTCGCGGAGCTCTTTGCCCGTTAGGTGTAAGAAGACGTGGTGTAAATTGGGTTGATGCACCTCCAAGTCAGTGATGGTGCCACCGACTTTTTGAATTCGATCTAGTATCTGTGGCAACTCTTCCACTACATTGTCAACGAAACAGACGAATCGATTGCGAGTGGAGTTCCATTCCAAACCAAGGGGAGCGGCGACGAGAATGCCTCGTGTTTCGATGGCCACTTCGCGACGAGCACCGATGGTCGTCGCAATCAATTTTTCAATGGGTCCGTCTGCAACGACCTTGCCGTGATCGATGATAACGATTCGATCGCTTCGAGTTTCGGCTTCATCGAGATGATGTGTGGTCAGGACAATACTGGTACCCTGCTGATTGAGTTCATCGAGCATGTCAAAGATGCGTTGACGGCTTTGAGGGTCCACTCCGACCGTCGGTTCATCCAGAAGCAGAATGTTGGGTCGATGCAATACTCCGCAAGCGATATTAACGCGACGTTTCATGCCGCCTGAGAATCGGCTAGTCAACTCATTGGCCCGATCTTCCAGACCGATCCATTTTAGTGCCCAGGAGACCCGTTCTCGCAATCGACGCGATCGGAGCCCGTGAAGCTGACCAAAGCACTCGAGATTTTCTTTGGCTGTGAGGTCCAAATAGATGGCAAGATCCTGTGGGACGACTCCCAATTGCAGACGGACATCTGGGTCGCCGATAGAGCAACCGAACACGAGCACTTGTCCCTCATCGGGCCGCACCCGACCGCACATTGAACGGATGAGGGTTGTTTTACCGGCTCCGTTGGGTCCCAAGAGCGCGAGCCGTTCACCAGTCGCAACCGCAAAGGAGATACCTCTTAAAGCTGGGTTGCTGCCATACTTTTTCCAAAGATTAACCACTTCGAGGGCTGGCATTGCGCCGTTGATCGCGGAGGATTCGGGTTGAGCTAGCAAATCGGGTGGACCATGCACGTGATTGGAATCTCATTTTTGTCGCGTCAAAACACTACCATCATAATGTCATCAGTATTTGACAGGAAGATTGGGGACAGAGTCTAATTCAAATTCAATCGCATAGGTCGAAAAAATTCGCGATCGTCGCGTTTCGCCACAACGAATCCGTCTGAGATATGAAAGCTATCTTGCAAAGAGTGTTATCCAGCCGAGTCGAAGTGGCTGGCCAGATCGTAGGCCAGATCGATCATGGCTGGCTCGTATTGCTTGGGATCGGCATAGGGGACACCAAGGACGTAGCGCAATACGTTGCGGATCGATGCGTTAAATTGCGAGGCTTCTCTGACGATCAAGGGAAAATGAATTTAAGCGTGCAAGATGTTCGCGGGTCCATGTTGATTGTAAGCCAGTTCACGCTTTACGCCGATTGCAACCGTGGCCGACGCCCGAGCTTCGATTCCGCAGCCTCGCCGGCCGTCGCAAATGAATTATATGATTACTTTTGCGAGTGCGTCCGAGGCACTGGGGTTCCTATATCGAAAGGAGTCTTTCAGGCCGACATGCAAGTGATTCTGACAAATGATGGCCCGGTGACGTTGATCATTGAAAAGAATGCGTGATTTGCGTAAGCATTGCAATTCATGTAGGTCCGGCTGTCCTCAGCCGGACATGAATCAATGGTAACACGAATTTTATTTTTTTAACGCGGGATATGTCAGCCTGAGGACAGGCTGACCTACGTGGGATATACTTGCGATTGTTCGAATCCCACCTGTCCACCTCCCTATCTAAAGGTACTTTATTATGAGAACGTTATTTGGATGCGCATTCGTTGCAGTTGCGGCTTGTTTTTCGATGCTTCCCGCTAGCTCCTTTGCCGAGATTCCGAAGGTGGGTGATACCGCACCGGATTTTGAAATGCAAGGCAGCGACGGTAAGACTTACAAATCAAAAGACTTTGTAGGCAAAAAAGCCGTAATCATCGCTTGGTTCCCAAGGGCCTTTACCGGCGGCTGTACTAAGGAATGCAAGTCGATGAAGGAGTCCGGTGAGTTGCTGAAGAAATATGACGTCGCTTACTTCACCGCAAGTACCGATCCAGTTGAAAAGAATGCTGATTTTGCGAAGAGCCTCGAACTCGACTATCCGATCCTTTGTGACCCAAAAGGCAACAACGCCAAGATGTTTGGCATCCTGAGCCCCGACGGCACGAAAGCAAGTCGGTACACCTTCATTATCGGCAAGGATGGCAAGATTCTTGCTGTCGAGTCCAAGGTAAACACGGAGACGCATGGCAAAGATCTAGCAGATCAATTAGATAAACTAGGAGTAGCCAAGAAGAGTACAAAATAACGCTAGGATAGGCTTTCGGAAAAAAATGTGGCCCTGCGGCTCCGCCCCTGGGGAGTTGTGCTTGTCAGCGGACGTTACCGCTGCCCCACATCTAGCAACCAAGTCTTTAGAGACTTTCCTTTCGCATACTGGTAGATGCGCTGACAGTCCTGCCAGACATAAATAGCGGCATCGATAGCCAGGACACGTTTTCGGAGGGAACACTAATCGAAACAGTAACGTAAACGCCACTACTGGATGGTATAGACGTGGAACTAACGCTGACTGTCGTTCCTGTGATGCCAGACTGCGAGAGCAATGCATCAACACTGTTCTTTACGGATGTGTTAGTTGAATTCGGTAGTGTGCCTTCACGTGCACCCTCGCGCGATACATTGACCAATAATTGTTTGACCATTGTCATTCGACCAATCTCGAGCATCCCAAGCGTGAAGAGAATCATCAGCGGTGCCACGACCGCGAACTCGACCATCGCAGCCCCAAGCCTCATTCGTCCGGGTTTTTGTCGTTTTTGGGAACGATGGTTCCGTTGAGTTGAATGACTTAATACCCGAATCATAGTTTTTTCTCACTTATCAACAGTATGAAGGGTGCAATCCAATTTCCGATTCAGGAAAGCCATTATTTAACGAGAACACCATTATTTAACGAGAACAACAGAGGAAAAGAGTCCATCTGACCAAACGCGGCTGCTATCGCCAAAGATAGCTCCACGGGCTAGGATCGGGGCTGGCTGGACGATAAGTTGCTTCGAACTCATCGATCCGGTTAGTTTAACGTAAAGGATTCTTACTCCTGCCCATCGCACAATACGGTAGTTAGCATTGTTACCGTTGCCAGTTACTGTTGAAAAGATCGGGATGATTCGCGTTTGGCCGATGATCGAGGCTAATTCATCTTTGACTCCTGCGCTGATGCCCGTGTCTCCATTTAGAGTCATAGTTCCATCGCTTCCAAGCGTCAAGGGTTTACCAAGTTTAGTTAGATCACCGGATGAAATTCCGTAAACGATTTGCCTTGCAAGATCTGCGGTACTGTTGTTGGAGCCGCCGATGTCCACAGTCCCGCGATTTCCGGGTGAACCCGTTCCTTGTGGATAAAGATTGACTTCGCGAATTCCATCGCCAGCCGAAGAAATTTGCCCTGTTGATGTAGAATAGCGATATTGATCCGTCCCGCCGCCGTTGAGCATGGCTTGCCACGTACCTTCATCCAGCGCGAATGGCAGAATGTTAAGTGTGCTGCTGCCGCCTGTCGGAGTGTTGAATCCTTGGACTTGCAGGGCCATTGCTGCGGTAGCTTGCGCGCTAATGTCGATTCCTTGCTGACCAAAAATGCGAGCGAAGTAGAACGGAATTTGGCCATTGAGCCCGGATGTTTTTCGGACTGAGACGTGAACACCTAGGTAGGGTTGGTTCGCATTCGATGTCAAAGTTGCTTCACTTGAGAGGCTCGGCAGAAAACCTGACGTGATATCTTTATTTAGACCGGAGGTTTGAAGGGCAGGCGCAATGTTGCTGACAGAATTCATCAGGGCCGCACTCGAAGCGGAATTATCAATAGCCGTGTTCATGTCGGATTCTCCCATTCCGGCAACTTTTCCGTCATACACTTGCCAGCAGCCCGAGAGGGCCGCAGCATCTGCGGTTCGCTGTATTTCGGACTTTGAAGCAGCCAAATATCCGATATCAATGGAGAACGCTAACATGGCCACAAGTACGGACGTCAAGAAGACAGCAAAAACCGCAGCAGCGCCTCTTCGACGAACTAAGTATCGACGTGTTTCTCTTTTAATACGATTTCGATTTCTCATAATTGGTAACCTTGCAAGTCCTATTATCGGAGGAAGAAAAAAGACTCATTGGATAACTAGATTCACATCCACAGATGCAAAGAACTGATCGTTCACATAGATGCGAACTCGTTTCAGTGTAAATGACTCAATTCGGTTACCGCCAAAGCCGACTCCAGCCCATTCGGCGGACTTGTCCACAGAATATGCATTGAGATTTGCGACCGGAGATTGATCGAAACGAACCTTGGTATACGGACCACCAAAGCTGCCCCAAGATTGACTCGCACCGCCAAGAATTGAAAATTCTAAAGCGTTTCCTTTTATTTCCATGCACTGTGTCCACCGAAGCGTTTCATTGACGTTGGATAGATAGTCGCCGCTGTCGCTAATGCGATCGTCCATGAGCGATTCCCAATCCATTGCTTTTACTTGGAATCCTCCCGACGAAAAGTCGGGGCGCTGCGCGTGGTTGAAATCGGTAGCGAAATGTTTTCCATCGAGCGAATTAGTCGGGCTCATCCACGTGCTGATTTGAGGTGAGTCCAGAGTTGGCGAAGGTTCACGTACGACGAGCTCCCAATCTTCGTCCACCCGCGTGATCGACCAAGAATCGCATGAAAACAAGGGCGTCGCAAGCCATGCGATCGTCGAAAAACAATGGATAAAAATCGTTAGCGCTCGCATGGTTGGTGCTCACTTGCTGAAGGAAAGTGTTGACGTTTAAGGCCCAACAGTAACCCTAGGTCAGATTCTTCCTACATGCGTCATTTTGTTGCATTTCATGGCAACCTGAATGCGATCATTGCAGAATACCCTGTCGATTGTGGCAGTCGTAACGAATATTGCGAAAAAGTTTGCTCCTTGACGCTTGCGTCATCCATTGCATACAAAGGCCCGTTCACGATTACTTCGTGAATCGTGACCGATAGACCGGCAATCCGTTTCGGCGAGTTCGGCGTTCGAAGTGAGTGAGGTAATCCATATCATGGGCGGCGGGTGGTTCGCTGATAAAGAAAGGACCTTTGAGATTCGTCACTTCATCGATCAGCTCCAACGTCCCTTCGTAGTAGTCGAGCACATCGGTCCAAAAATGCAGCGAGCCGGACGGCTTGAGTGTTCGCTGGATGTTGCAGAGTGTCTTTGCGTTAAGGACCCGTCGTTTTTTATGACGTGATTTCCACCAAGGGTCAGGGAAGTACACGTGGATTGCATCCAACGAACCGTCTGCAACGTCTTGATCCAGGACAGCGACCGCATCACAAGCGAAAAACTTGGCGTTCTCAATCCCTGTTTTTTCGATACGAGCTTGGCATTCTAAAGCGTATTTGGCCGCAATTTCCAATCCGACAAATCGCCGGTCAGCGTTTCTTTTGGCTGCGTTTGTTAGGAAAAGCCCTTTTCCGGAACCAATTTCAAGTTCAATCGGCATGTCTGAAGTCAACCAGTCTAAAAAGACCCCGTAATCTTCCTCTCGATAATAGCGACCCCGCATGAGGTGCGGCATCGGATTGAATTCGTCGTTCGTCTCTATCTCTACGCCATCCGCTTCGAATTCCTCAGAATTTCCAGGCAATGGTCGATTTTCATGCAATGGTCGATTTTCAGGCAACGATCGATTTTCAGACAACGATCCTTTTTCAGACAATGGCGTTGAAACCGGCGTGCTTTCATCGCGAGAAGGTGAAATTTTGGGTTGGGAGACGAGTGGATCGTGTTGCATACCAATTTCATTGGGTTATAACCGATTGGTTGTGTGATTTTCGAATTCCCAGGATAAGCAAATTTTGCAACACCGATAGGCTCAACGGGCTCTGTTATTATTGAATTCCCGTCGCAAGCTTTGGTCCCCCCATTCCACTTTTCTCACCGGTTTTAAAAAAAGGTCTTTCGTCATGACTTTCGACCCACTCCATCTATCCCAAACAGATTTAGCCTCACAAACTGCGTCTAGGGCAACGAACGCTGTGCAGGACGACCCGAGTCGACGGACGTTCTTAAAAACGTCGGTTGCAACAACTGCCATCGTCGGCACAGAGAGTTTTCTCAATCGCAGTGTCCACGCGGCTGGCAGCGACATCATTAAAGTAGGCCTCGTCGGTTGCGGTGGTCGCGGCATGGGTGCCGCCAAAGACAACATGTCTGCTGATGCGGGCTGTCGCTTAACCGCCATTGCAGAAGTGTTTTACGATCGCATGGAATCGGGGAAAGATCAACTTAGAAAGACGATTGGAAGTCAGTATGAAGTTCCAGAGGAGCAGTGCTTCTCCGGTTGGGAGGCGCTCGATAAAATACTGCAAACCGACATTGATGTGGTGTTGTTGGCTACTCCGCCCGGCTTTCGACCAGCACAAATGGAAGCTGCCGTCAAAGCGGGTAAGCACGTGTTTTGCGAGAAACCAGTAGCTGTTGACCCGCCAGGTGTGCGACGAGTGATGGCCGCATCCGCGATCGCTGAATCGAAAGGGCTTTGTGTCGTATCAGGACTTTGTTGGCGATATGACTACGGAGTGAAAGCGACCATCGAAAAGATTCTGTCCGGTGCCATTGGCGAATTGATTTCGATCCAAGAGAATTACTTGACCGGAACGCTTTGGATTCGAACTCCCAAGCCCGAATGGACGCCAATGCATAACCAAGTTTTGAACTGGTTGTACTACAAATGGCTGAGCGGTGACCACTACGTCGAACAGTTCATCCACTCATTAGACAAAGCTATGTGGCTTCATAATGATGTTCCCCCGGTCCTTTGCTATGGCACAGGGGGACGTCAAGTGAGAACACAACCCGAGTACGGTGACATCTACGACCACTTCTCCGTGGTATACGAATGGGCAGACGGAACTCGGTGCTTTGCTTCAACGCGTCAAATGGACGGCTGTTTCAATCAGACGGAGGATTTCATCTACGGAACCAAAGGCACAGCACGCGTACTGGCGAATGAGATTAAAGGGGAAACGAATTGGAAATTTGAAGGCAAGAAGCCGAGTATGTACCAATTGGAACACGTTGCACTTATGAAAGCGATTCGGGATGGCAAGCCAATCAACAATGGCGAATACATGTGCAAAAGCACTCTCATGGCAATCATGGGTCGCGAAGCAGCCTATTCGGGTCAAGTGATTAAATGGGATGATGCATTGGCGAGTGAATTGAAACTTGGACCGGACAAGCCGGATTGGGGCCCTGCACCTGAGGTCGAAGTCCGGATGCCAGGGAAATACAAGTTTATCGACGCATGAGATTTGATACTGAGTCCACCATCTGTGCCATCGCAACCGGGACAGAGGGTGCTTTCCGCGGTGCCATCCGAGTCACTGGCCCCGACTCGGTAGCGGTGGTCGCAAAAGCTTGCTCCCTTTGGTTGAACCAACTCGGGTGCATCTCGCGAGCATCGCGATTGCAACAAACAATCGAATTGCCGAGTCTAGGCCCAATCGATGTCGACATTTTTGTTTGGCCCGATAGCCGGAGTTACACGGGGCAGCCGTCCGTCGAATTGCACTGCTTGGGCAACATGATCATCCTTCAATCGATCCAGTCACGTTTGATTGAGAATGGTGCAGTCCTCGCGCAGCCGGGTGAGTTTACGTTGCGGGCTTTTTTGGCCGGGAGGCTTGATCTAACGCAGTGCGAGGCCGTGCTTGGGGTCATTCATGCCACCAACGATCGGTCTCTAAAGGTAGCTTTGTCGCAGCTTGCTGGTGGACTCTCGGAACCGCTTAGTCAATTGCGAACTTCACTTATTAACTTACTGGCTGATATCGAGGCGGGGCTCGATTTCGTCGAGGAAGACATCTCCTTCATTTGCCAGTCTCAAATCATCTCGCGGCTTGACGATGCAATATCTGTGGTGCATGAGTTGCTTTTTCAGATGGAATCGCGTGCTGCGCAAACAGTTCACCTGCAGGTCGCCATCGTAGGGCCACCGAACGCCGGCAAGAGCTCTTTGATCAATGCGATGGCCAAACAACCTATCTCGATCGTAAGTCCGGAACCAGGTACAACGCGAGATTATGTTCGATTGCGATTGGATCTGGGCGATGTTGTTATTGATGTTCTGGATACTGCGGGGCTTGAAAACGAGGAGGGCACAACGCCGCGAGCGCTCGCACAAAAATTGACTCAAAAACAAATCGAAAACGCAGACTTGGTATTGTATTGTTTGTCCGTCGATGATTCGGAATCCCAAGAGTGGCAATTGGACCGATACCAAGCGCCAACGTGGTTGGTTCGCACGAAATGCGATCTCGAATCTACAGGCCGTATACTGACGCGAAATTACGATCGCGAGTTTTCAGTCAGCACAATGCATAGTATGAGCGCAAAACGTATTTCGATTGAACTACGAGAATGGGCCACCACCAAACTGGAAAGTGCCAACCAGGTGGTACCCCTAACGGCTGCAAGATGCCAAGCCTCGCTAAGCAACGCAGTTCAGGCTCTGTTATACGCTAAAGACGCGACTGAGAATCAGCGAGGCGACGAAGTAATAGCCAGCGAGATACGGTTGGCGTTGGAGGAAATTGGCTTGGTCGCAGGTACCGTTTATACCGATGATATTCTCGACGCTCTCTTTAGCCGCTTTTGTATCGGAAAGTAGTTTATTCGCGATGCAGCCTAATCCTTTCTCAACACGATTCATTCAGCCTGGTGCGATTCCCTACAAGTGCTTTGATGGCGGCACGGTGACCGAACTGGCTAAACGGTTCTTAATTCTGCCCTCCAAACGCGGCATCATCATCGGACCTCATGGCTCTGGCAAGTCAACGCTAGTTGCGAGTCTTGTATCGAAAATGCCATCCATACTGCCGAAATCCAAAATCCATCCATTGCGGTTTTCAACCGACAAATCCGCTGCGACATCTTTGAATAGGTCGATTAAGGAGTGGACTCGCCACTCGATTGCAATTCTTGACGGATACGAGCAATTGAGGTTTTGGTCAAGGCTCAGAGTCGAATGGATCGCTCGCGGTCGCTTGATTTCCATCTTGGCCACCGCGCATCGACCCGTTCGCGGATTCGAGACCATTTGGGAGACATCGGTCAACCAAGCCTCTTCGCAGTGGGTAGTCGAGCAACTACTGCTACAGTCAGGGCTGCCGAATGGTGCAAACAATCTGCTTCACTCCGAAGCATGGTCGCGTTCACGTGCCAAGCATGGTCAAAACCTCCGAGAATCTCTGTTCGATATGTACGACTGGTGGCAAAGCAGTCAATCTGCTGAAACCAACCGCTGAGGTTCCGGGCGCCCGCACTGGATCTTCCGATCCTCGGATCGAACCAATTTCTTTTCGGAAGTGTCTGGCGTTTTTACCGTGCGGCGGGTGCTTCTAATACCCATTTCGAGCATCCTTTCTCGATTGGCATACGTCTGGTAACATTGGAACTTTGTTTGCTCCCGAAAATTCATTTATTAAACCATCTCTATGCCACTTCAAATTTACATCAACGGCAAATTCTTCGACAAAGAAAACGCAAAGATCAGCGTCTACGATCATGGCCTTCTCTACGGTGATGGTGTATTTGAGGGAATGCGTAGCTACGCAGGCAAGGTGTTTCGCCTGCAAGCACATCTGGATCGACTTTACGAATCGGCGAATGCCATCTGTTTGACGATTCCGATCACCAAGGAACAACTGGAAGCGGACGTCAACAAAACCCTGCAAATCAACTCGCTCCAGGATGCCTACATTCGGCTGGTCGTCACGCGAGGTTCCGGCTCACTGGGATTGGACCCTAACCGAACAAGCAATCCGCAAATCATCATTATTGCGGATTCTATTTCACTTTACCCTGAGGAATACTACCAAAATGGTCTTAAGATCATTACGGCTTCGACCATTCGAAACCACCCGGCTGCTCTCAGCCCCAGAGTAAAATCGTTGAACTACCTCAATAATATTATGGCTAAGATTGAGGGTTTGCAAGCCGGTTGCATCGAAGCACTGATGCTCAACACCAAAGGCGAAGTTGCCGAATGCACGGGCGACAATATTTTCATCGTCAAGAAGTGTGTACTACAGACGCCTCCTAAAGACGCGGGTATTTTGGAGGGCATTACCCGCAATGCCATCTTGGAGCTTGCGAAAGAGCTCGGTATTCCAGCCGAAGAAGTCACACTGACGCGTCATGATTTGTTTGTTGCCGACGAGTGCTTCCTCACCGGAAGCGCAGCCGAAGTGATCCCAGTGGTTTCAATCGATGGTCGCACGATCGCAAACGGCTCTGTTGGGAAAGTTACTTCCAAGCTAATGGCCGAATTTAAAGAACTAGTTCGTAGGTAAAATTTTCTAAGGAGCGGTGCTGTAGATGAATGCGGGTGACTCTTCCTTAAGTAATTCCTCTTTATCAAGCACTTTAAAGAAGCCGTTTATCTATGGCACGGCCTGGAAAGAAGAGGAAACGAAACGCCTCACTCGCCTGGCTATCGAGCAAGGGTTTCGGGGAATCGATACTGCCAACCAACGCAAGCACTACCATGAAGCCGCCGTAGGCGAAGCGGTAACGGAAGCGATTCGTGATGGCGTTGTTTCCCGCGATGAGCTCTTCCTGCAGACCAAATTCACTTTCCAGTCTGGGCAGGATCATCGGCTACCGTATGATCCAAACGCCTCCATCGCCGACCAAGTTGAGCATTCGCTTGCAAGCTCTCTAGAGCACCTCGGAGTAAATTACTTGGACTCGTATATTCTCCATGGCCCGAGTCGCGGAGCGGGGCTTCACGCGAACGATTGGGATGCATGGAGTGCAATGGAACAGCTTCACGACGCTGGGCGAGTGCGCACGATCGGCATAAGCAACGTATCGTTCGATCAACTGAGAACGCTTTTAGCAAAGTGTCGCATTGCGCCGACCTACGTCCAAAACCGTTGCTTTGCGACACAGGCTTGGGGACGCGATGTGAGGGAGCTATGTCGAAAACACGGAATGTTTTTTCAAGCGTTCTCGCTTCTTACAGCCAATGCCAGAATTTTATCGCACTCGACACTGATCGAGATCGCAGCCAAACACCAACGCCAGGTAACGCAAGTCGTCTTTCGGTTCGCCATCGACGCGGGAATGATCCCGTTGACAGGCACATCGCAGCCAGAACATATGCGGGCGGATCTCGGTGCGTTCGATTTTAAATTGAATGCGGAAGAGGTCAAAAGGATTGAGCACGTCGCCATTGCCAATTAGTCATGCTTTTGGGGCTGACAGGACCCAGGATTGCGAAACGCCACGGAAATCGTTATCTTCGCTGCCTGCAAGGTTATTGCGAATCGTCCTTTTCAATCCGATTTCCACACATTTCCAAAGTCGATCCGATGAACGCACCTAATCACACGCTTCGCCAACTGGCTGTCGACACCATCCGAACCCTGAGCATGGATGCCGTGCAGGCTGCAAATAGCGGCCATCCAGGTACTCCGATGGCATTGGCTCCTGTTGCTTTTCAGTTGTGGACAGAAGCTCTTCGATACGATCCGATGAACCCAGAATGGGCAAATCGCGATCGATTTGTTTTGTCGTGTGGACATGCCTCGATGTTGCTCTATTCGATGATCCATTTGGCTGGTATCCGCGGTGTGGACTCTCATGGCAAAGTGACTAGCAACGAATCGATTACGATTGAAAACATAAAGAACTTCCGCCAGTTGCATAGTCCCTGTGCGGGCCACCCGGAACTGGGTTACGCAGCCGGTATCGAGACCACCACCGGTCCGCTCGGACAAGGCATCGGGAATTCGGTCGGGATGGCAATTGCCAGCAAGCATTTAAGTGCCAAGTACAACAGACCTAGCTTCGATCTGATTGACTATGACGTCTATGCGCTGTGCAGCGATGGCGATTTGATGGAAGGCATCTCATCCGAAGCGGCCTCGATGGCAGGGCACTTGAAGCTCTCGAATCTTTGCTGGATCTACGATGACAACGGAATCACTATCGAGGGACACACCGATCTCGCGTTCACTGAAAACGTCAGCCAGCGGTTCCAAGGTCTCGGTTGGAATACGGTTCTCGTCGAAGATGCCAACGACTTAGTTGCTCTCCAAAAGGCATTTGATTCATTTAAGTCGACCACCGACAAACCTACGTTGATCATTGTCCGATCGATCATTGGCTTCGGTTCGCCAAACAAGGCTAACACACACAACGCACACGGTGCTCCATTGGGCGAAGAAGAGATTAAGTTGACGAAGAAGGCCTACGGATGGCCAGAGAATGAAAAGTTTGTTGTGCCTGATACGGTACGAAAATACTTTACCGACACGATGGGGGAACGAGGCAGGAAGGCTCAATCGGCTTGGACAAAGCTCTTTGCTGACTACCAGACAAAATTCCCGAAGGAAGCGGCGGAGGTTGCGTGCATTATCCACCGCCAACTCCCTGCTGGCTGGGACAGTGGCCTCAAGCCGTTCGCAGCGGATGTGAAAGGGTTGGCAACACGCGTCAGCAGCGGAAAAGTTCTCAACATGCTTGCACCGCATTTGCCAGGCTTGATCGGCGGTTCGGCTGACTTGGCTCCGTCGACCATGACCCTGCTCGACGGCCAGGGGGACTTTGGACCGAGCAGCTATGGGAGTCGCAATATGCACTTCGGCATCCGCGAACACGGAATGGCCTCGGCGCTCAACGGTATGAGTTTGTCAGGTCTGCGAGCGTATGGTGCAACGTTCTTTGTCTTTACGGACTACATGAGACCATCGATGCGACTGAGCAGCATCATGCATCTGCCGGTTCTTTACGTTTTAACGCACGACTCCATTGGTTTGGGCGAAGACGGACCGACGCACCAACCGGTAGAACACTTGGCCGCATGCCGAGCGATACCTGGCTTATATGTGTTCCGACCAGGCGACGCCAACGAAGTGCTGCATTGCTACAAGGCTGCCATGCAACTATCGAATCATCCATCGGCGATGGTT
>JAYVBW010000564.1:0-2474 GCA_043750255.1 Pirellula sp. | reverse complement strand
CGCATTGCCTCAACAAAATGGATACCGAACGATATTGGTTGCCTCAATTGAAAGATACCCAAATCGTGGAGAGTCAGCATGGAAATGCAAGCAAAAGGTGCCCTGGTTGATTCAATTCGGTCTCGATACTACGGCGCTCGGAAAAAGGACAAGTCGCGGATACTTGACGAGTTTGTGGCGATCACAGGTCACCAACGCAAGTACGCGCTGCGGTTGCTCGCTGCAATACACGATTCAACCGCAGCCACTTCTGTTGTTCTAGGTCGCAAAGTATACGCAAGTGCGGTCACGGAAGTGTTAGTGACTCTATGGGAGTCGTCAGACCGACTTTGTGGCAAACGTCTCAAAGCGATTCTCCCAGAGCTGCTCAAGTCGATGGAATCGCATGGCCACATGAGTCTCGATGAACCCCTTAAAGCTTTAGTGTTGTCGGCCAGCGCTTCAACCATTGACCGAGTGCTTCGCCCGGTGCGTGAGAAGGCAACAGGAAGAACACATGTTCGCCCGAAGAAGAAGATTCGCGCGGCAATTGCCGTCAAGACTTTCTCTGAATGGGAGGACGTTGCGCCAGGGAGTCTGGAGGCTGATTTCGTTGCACACTGCGGAGGCAACCTTTCGGGCGCGTTCATCCATAGTTTGGCCGCAACAGATGTTGCCTCCGGCTGGACTGAGTGTGTTCCGATACTGATTCGTGAACAGTCGCTCGTGGTTGAAACGATGGAACTGCTGCGGAAGCGATTTCCTTTTCCAATTGTTGGGATCAACACTGACAATGACAGTTCGTTCATCAACGAATCTCTCACAAAGTACTGTGAATTGCAACACATTTCATTCACTCGATCGCGGCCCTACCGCAAGAATGATCAGGCTTGGATCGAACAGAAGAATGGTTCAATCGTTCGCAAATACCTCGGCTATCATCGATACTCTGGACCAGTCGCATGCCAAACCATCGCACATCTGTTCGACTACGTTCGTAGGTATGTCAATTTCTTTCAGCCCTCGTTCAAGCTCCTAAGCAAAAGTCGAATCGGTGCTAAAGTAACAAAGAAATTTCTCTCACCGCAAACCCCTTGCGATCGCTTGTTGAGCGATCCTAGAGTTTCAACAGAATCGAAGGAGTATCTGTCAGCCACTCGGCGCGAGCAGGACCCGCTCGAACTATTGCACGAAATTAGAAAGACTCAAGAAGCTTTGGTATCGTTGTCAACTGAAGGCTCACTCTCGCAAACTCAGCAGAGCAGTCTCGAAGAATTCCTTGCTCAACTCCCCGAATTGTGGAAGCGTGGTGAGGCTCGTCCTACACACCAGCCGAAGCCAGCACGAACGCGAAACTACCGTACGCGAATCGATCCATTTGAAGGAGATTGGACGACAATCCTTGAATGGCTCGAAAAGCAACCAGACGCGACCGGTTCGTCCTTGCTTGAGCGGCTCATTGCAAAGTCGCCCGATAAATACGGCGAAAAACAATTGCGAACACTGCAGCGTCGAATTGGTCAGTGGAGATACATCATGGCAAAGCGATTGGTGTTGGGAACCTCTTCAAACCAAGTGTCTTGCCCACCAAAAAATGACGAGCCGCTGTTATTGGCCTGAATCGCTACGCTCTTCAGGCCAATAACAGCATTCTTTTTGACGTTCCCATTTGGGTATCCAACTTGGTTGAGGCAACACGAAGTGGAAATCTCGTTGTCGCCGAACACATGGAAGATGTTTCGCGACTTTTCAATACGCCGAGACAAGCAGAGACAAACAATAATAGAAGCAACTCGACTCGGTAACTCCGTAGCTTCGTCCATCGTACGCGGTGGCGGAAGGACCGTTGGGAGTCTGTCGCAATACAGGCCCTATTGCCGCAACTCGTAGGTCCGCATCTCCGACGCGGACATTCAATACCACTTATACGCATATTCAAAAAATGCATCGATCGTTGCGTCTCGGACTTCAGGCGACTGGGCAATGGGAGCAAGCTTCGGTTGAATGCGTTTCAATTCTTTGCGTAGTAAGTACGTACAGTCTGAGGCGAGTATCAACTCTAGTCAACAGCCCCGCCAACGATGCCAGTCTACTCCTAGATCCGATATAGTTCCGATTCGCAAGTTGAAGGAAGCCATGGTATGCGATACTAACGAGACATTTTCGGGCGACCCGAGAGCGTTGGTTGATCGCTAGCTGCTGGCGATTCTTTACTCGCAGAATCGAGTGCATTGGCATCTATCTTAGTCGGCCAGTTGATCAGCTCGAACGAGTCGGCCAGTTGTGCGTCCTCGGCCGCAAAAAGTTCGAGGTTTGCTTCGCTTAACGTAAAAGCCAGGACGACACGCCGGCCATCATCATTCGAAAGGTGGTAGTGAATCCATTGGATTGCAACTCCTTGAGTACCCCCGCGCGACACGATGCGAAGCAGCCTAAGCTTGTTGCTCGAAAGTCGCTCGGATGCCTCGACAATTTCTTCCAACACATTGCCGATC
>JAYVBW010000563.1:0-10001 GCA_043750255.1 Pirellula sp. | reverse complement strand
CAAGTGCAATCCTATTTATCCCCGGTTGAGAGCACGTCTGGAGTAATCAAATCGTCTGGCAGTACGCGTTTCTATCATAGCTGGACTCCTGCTTCGATCTCTCCTTGGGCGGCGCTGACCCTAGTGCATGGCTTTGGCGACCATGGCGGACGGTTTGGAGGTATGGCGACATCGCTCGCCAGTTTTGGGATCGCCGTTCAGGCGATAGATCTGGTTGGACATGGTCGCAGTCCTGGCCGACGAGGTTGTATCGAGTCTTACGATCAGTTGTTGGACGACGTCTGCGATAGCTTGCAGCATTCCAAGGCTTTTTTTCCGAGGATACCGCAGTTTTTGTACGGTCAAAGCATGGGCGGAAACCTTGTCCTCAACCTTGCGTTGAGGCGTCCACTTGATGTCAAGGGAGTTAATGGCTTGATTGTCGGTTCGCCAATGCTTCGGGCTGGTGAGATGCCTAAAGAATACTATATGGATGCAGGTCGTTGGCTTGCCTCCAAGATCCCCAACTGGCGAATCAAGGCGGCGGTTGATGCAACTAAGCTGAGCCACGACCGACGAGCTCAGGACGCCTACCTTAGGGACCCATGGGTGCATCGCAACATGTCTTTGCGGCTCGCAATGAATTTGGTAGATAGCGGCCTCTGGGCACTTGAGAATGCAACCATGCTACAGACTCGCACTCTTCTGATGCACGGATCTGAAGACACACTCACTTGTTCCAAGGCAACCCAATCGTTTGCGGAAACATCCAGTGGCATGGCCACGTTCAGGCTGTGGAATGGCTGTCGCCATGAATTGCATGACGAGTTGCAGCGTGAACGGGTCTTCGAATACATGACGCGATGGATGAAACAACAATGCGTCACAAGCTTCAAAATCAGCAGGCCTGTATCCATCAGACTGAAACCAAGTACTACCAGTATCTCTCGAAACTCGCATCCACGATTGCCCTTGGAGGGCGAAACCGTCGGCGAGCATGTCGCGCAAAATGATCTAAATCAATTGCGTCGGTAGGGATGTCTATGCCAGTATTCATGCGAAAAGACCTACTCGAAGAAAGTGGATGTCTGAACATTTTCGCCACCGTTGGGTGTCACCAGTGCGTCTAGCACAGCCTGGGGTACGTTCGATGGGATCCGCATGGATTCCTCGTCTACCGTCATTGCTGAAAAGCTGCTCTTATGCAGGCCTCCGACATCGACCATGGGCCTATTGCCCACGCGGAAACTACGCCCCAGATCGATGTCACCCGGTGCGCACCACTGAATATTGTTCTTCGTTTCAACGAGCAATAAAGTGGGTTTGTCGATGTTTTTCGGAGAGAGCGGGCCCGATGGCGGAAACAAGGTTCCAGGCCCAGTGATCAGTACGTAATTGGTTTCGTTGCTGCTAATCGCATCCGGTGAATTTGGACTGGCAAATTCAGCGGGCATGGCACGATGTAAGTTGGAGTTGGAGACACTATCCCAAGGTTGCTTTAGGTCAAATTGCTCGTGAAGCTCTTCGTAACCCATGAAGGGGAGAATGAGTACTCGCCATGAGTACAAAGGTTTGCCTAGTCCATCCAACACGACGGGAGGCGGATAAGTACCGTAGCGATCCGAATACGCATTGAGTGCAGTGGCAAGCGATTTCATGTTTTCCAAGTCCCTGCCTTGGGCGGATCGCTGAATGTTTTTTTGCATTTTCGGCCACAAGTAAACAACTGCGGTCACACTCAAAAAAAAACAGAAAGCAACGATTGCCGACCCGATCATGGCAGGCATCCATCCTCGTTTACTTCCCGCAGAGCGGGGGACCTTCGATTTCGAGGAAATTTGTATAGTCGGAACCAACACACCAAGCTCATTAAAATGAGGCATGGTAACGTTTTTGCCGCAACTGACGCATGGGCCAGATTGGCCAGCAAACCGATCAAGCACTTTCGTTCGGTTGTGGCAATGCGGACAAACGTATTCAAATGGCATAGTAGGCCAACTTAACGCTTAACACCAATGAACTGATAGTACGGTGTTTTCAACAAGGGCAGATAGGGGATTCGGGCTCGATGTTCATTGAGCATGGACGTTTCCAGCCTATTTTGCAAGTAGGGAATGTGATCCGCGCTTGGAAACACATTGTCCGTTGCAAACCAGGTTGGCCAAAAAGAACGAGTTGACCAACTGTGTCGCTTCAGTCCCTCCGCTGCAAACTTGCGAGAAACATAAAAATCGACAACCCCAAGTTTGCCACCTGGTTTCAAAATACGGATTGCATTATCGATTGCCGCGAACCAATCCGGGATCATAGTCAGCGAATAAGAAAACGTGACGACATCGGCAGTCCCTTCCGGCGGTGTCCACGCAGTAGCGTCTCCCGTAACTGCTTCAACGTTTTTCCAACCATGGCGTTCGCATCGTTTGTTGACAATTCCCAGTAGAGAAGTTGCCAAATCGACAATGTAGATCTTCCGGATGTTAGAAATGCTTGGGCCAATGAACTCCAAATTGGCACCCGTTCCTCCTCCAAAATCGACCCAAACCCCAGGCCCCGATTGGCCCAGCGTTTGGTATAGGTGTTCGCGTCCTTGCAGCAATCGCCTGCGGAAGTCGTCATACCCCTCGGCTTGTCCCGAGTAAAAACTTTCCATTCGCTGTGCGTGATCTTTGCCACGAACTGGCCTAAGAACCAAATGGTAAAGAATTTTTAGGTCATTTCGAATCGACATGGCGCGGGACTTTAGTACGAGTCTAAATCGATTGCTGAGGGCATAGCCTGCGATGAAAGTGGTATAGTGGTCCCCACTGAAAAATCACGGCCTAGTGTGGCTCGGTGGTCTCCCACCGAGAAATCACGGCGCAGTCCGCCGTGCCACAATGGAACCAGTCGTTTCGGCGCGATTGGTTTAGAATCCGCGGAATGGGTGTGCAGCAGTATCCTTCTTGTCCAACATTTCCTGTACAGTAGGGCTACCCTTCATTGCGTTGGAAATGGCGTCGACGGTTGCAGCATAGTTGTAGTCGTAGATCTTCTTGTCGTCTGCAGCAGCCGGGTGAATGAACACACCGCAAACAACAACGAGATGTTCTGCTTGATCCTTGGGAATAACGCCATTAGCGACGCTGTCCGCAACAGCTTTTGCAACAGCTGCTTGTGCTGGTCCAAACATTTGGACTGCTTGTTTCATTCCCTTGATTGTAACCTTAGTGATCATAACCGTGGAAGGCTTCACTGCGACGTTCGGAGCCAAAACCGCAAGCAGGTTGCTGTGCCCGCTGCTCTGAGTTGCAAGAGCGTTCGCGAAAGCAGTACCGACTGGCCCGTCCTTGCTGCCAATCATCAAGTCGATGTGTGCAATTTCGTTCCCTTCGCCTACCAATGATTCGCCGACAAACATGGACATGGTGGATTCCTAAAACTGAGAGTTGAACTTCATTTTCGCGCACTACGCGTGATTGAACAGGAAAAGGTAGCAAACTGCTACGTTCTTGCAACGCAATCAATCGCCACGATGCCTTTACAAAAGCGTGAATTGCGTAACTTCTGTACGAAAAAGACGAAATTCGCCCACGGAATACCAAGAAATTTATCTGAAAACGAAGCACGCACAAAAGAATTTTGTTAGTGAATAGGTTTTCGGTACAAGGTTTGCTTTTTCGTATTTATCAAGATTCAGGCAGGCGAACTCGCAGCTTGAACGAAAAAATCACGTTTGCCCAAAAAATAGGGACCAAAACGATTGGAATTTGTCGATTGTGAGTGTACCGTTAGATGATATTCGGTTCACAAAACCGTTCGGTAGTTCCATTTTCGATCGTAACCGGCCTGAGCGACGGAGTAAACGTCTAAGCTGATTACATCGTTGGCGAATAGTGACTCACTACTTTTGCATACTGAATTTGTCGAATTTTATTAGGATTTGAGGGTGTAGACATGAAACGGAAACTGACGAGTTTTTTGGCAATGGCGATTGGTTTTTCCTCTGCTGCACCGATTCTCCTTGGCGATGACAGCCCAGAAAAAATTATTAAAGCTGGTTCGATTGAAGGCAAGAAGCCTGCCAAACGATCCGGCGTAAAGAAAGCTGAGACCAAAACCGTGGAAATGTTTCAGGCTATGGAGCAAGGTCTGTTGACTGTTGATTTCATAGGCAAAGATGCAAAGGAAGCCAATTTAATCTTCAAAAATAAAGGAGATGTGCCTCTCAATGTCGTATTGCCAGCGACCTTTGGCGCTTTGCCTGTCCTTGCCCAAGGCATGATGGGTATGGGAGGAATGGGAGGCGGAGGCATGGGAGGAATGGGAGGCGGAGGCATGGGAGGCATGGGAGGCGGAGGTATGGGCGGTATGATGGGCGGCGGCGGCGGCGGCCAAGGGATGGGCGGCGGCATGGGCGGTGGCGGCATGGGCGGCGGCGGCATGATGGGCGGCGGTGGCATGGGCGGCGGCGGCATGGGTGGCATGGGCGGCGGTGGCATGGGTGGAATGATGCGCGTTGATACGGACGTTCCTCGCAAAATGACCGTCGCTACCCTCTGTCTCAATCACGGAAAAGCGGACCCCAATCCTCGTATGAAGTACAAGGTGGTGCGATTAGCTGAAGTCAACGATTCACCTGTCATCGAAGAGTTCTGCAAAGCTCTGGCAGCAGGGAAAGTTAGCCAAAACACAGCACAGGCGGCGGCATGGCACGTTGCAAACGGTTTGACTTGGCAAGAATTGGTTCACAAGCCTCGCGTCATCTCTCAATACACCGGTGTAGAAATGTTCTTTACGGGGTTCGAAGTTCAAGCTGCGATGCGACTGACCGCTTCCGCAGCTCAGGAAGCAGAAAGAATTGCGAGTTATAACGCTGCTAACCCAGTTAGTACGCAAAACAACGTCGAGGGAGAATCCATTGGCGATAGGCTTGCCAAATAGACTATTTTGTTGAAACTGTCGCTGGTTGCTCTCAACAAATAGCGCCTAGACGCGAATGCAAAGCCTCGGTATCTCCGGGGCTTTTTTCGTTTTACCTGGCTGGGCTACGCGAAAAACGTGTCTAAGTGTAAATTCATAGTCCGGGGTAGCTGTGAATGCATTAGAAAACGTATATCAGATTCAGCAATCCCCCTGTTACACGACTTACACGACGCTATCCAATTTTCTAAGCATCGAACAATGAAAACGGACGAGTTACGCGAAAAATACCTGACGTTCTTTCAATCCAAAGGACACCATCGGCAGGCCAGCGACGTGCTTGTTCCAACCTGGGATCCGTCGGTTCTATTCACACCGGCGGGGATGAACCAATTCAAGGACCATTTTCTAGGCAAAGTGAAGCTGGATTTCACACGTGCAACCACGTGTCAAAAGTGTTTGCGGACTGGCGACATCGAGAATGTTGGTCGAACAGCCTACCACCATACTTTTTTTGAAATGCTCGGCAATTTCAGCTTCGGCGACTATTTTAAGAATGAAGCCGTTTCTTGGGCATGGGAGTTTTTGACCGACAAGAAGTGGTTGGGAATCGAGCCGGGTCGATTGACTGTGACCGTCTACAAGGATGACGACGAAGCGTTCAAGATTTGGAACGAAAAGATTGGTTTGCCGACAAGCCGCATTAGCAGGCTGGAAGAAGACGAAAATTTCTGGCCTGCCTCTGCCCCCAGTCAAGGCCCTGATGGAGTCTGTGGCCCCTGCAGCGAAATCTACTTCACACTCGATTCTGGAAAGACCGTCGAGATTTGGAATCTCGTTTTCACCCAGTTCAATCGAGTAGGAAACCCGCCAGACAACCTGCGACCATTGCCTAGCAAGAATATCGATACCGGCATGGGAATGGAACGCACGGCAAGCGTGCTGCAAAACGTTCCGACCAACTTCCACATCGATATCTTGATGCCGATCGTTCAAGCGGCATCCGAAGTTTGCAGCGTGCCATACCAATACGAAAGCGACAACGGTCGCCGACTTCGACGGATCACGGACCATGTGCGAGCATGCACGTTTGCGATCCATGAAAACGTATACCCAGGTCCGAAAAAAGCTCGCTATGTGATCAAGCGCTTGTTGCGAAGGGCTGTCCTCGATGGGCACCAAATGGGGTTGCGAGAGCCGTTCCTCCATCAGTTAGTTCCGATGGTGGCCCAAATGATGAAAGCGGTTTACCCCGAACTTTCGCAAACCTCCGAACGGGTCGCTCAAGTAATGCGCCGTGAGGAATCGGATTTCTTTGCGACCATCGATTCCGGCCTAGATAGAATCGGACGTGTGTTCGCGGACATGCAGTCGTCCGGACGAGTCATGGTCGATGGCCAAGAAGCAGCCAGCCTTTATCAGACCTATGGCGTGCCACCAGAAATGTTCCAACAAATCGCAGCCGAAAAGAATTATACATTCGATTGGGACGGCTATCGAGCCGCCATGGGGGAACACGGAAAAATCAGTGGCGGCGGCAGCATGGAACTCTTCGAAACCGGCCCGATCGAAACTCTCAAAGAAGCACTTCAACACTGCGATTTCTTGGGCTACGAAAAAACCAAAGCCGACGCGATCGTCAAGGGAATCATCGTTGGCAAGCCCAAAGCGGACCATTTGGTTGGTTCGGTCAAATCTTTGCAAGCAACCGAAATGACCCGCATCGTTCTGGATCGCTCACCTTTCTACGGTGAGAGCGGTGGTCAGCTCGGGGACAAAGGCCAATTGGTGAACTCCAAGGGAACGTTCGAAGTCACCGATACCCAGCGAAGCGGCGAGTTGATCATTCACTACGGATCGATGCTATCAGGCGAGCTAAAGGAAGGGGATATGGTGACCGCACAAGTGGATGAGTCGCATCGTGATGCCATTCGTCGCGCTCACTCAGCGACCCATATTCTCCATCATGCACTCCAGAAAACGGTTGGAGGACATGCCCAACAACAGGGGAGCAAGGTCGATGCGGACTGGTTGCGATTCGACTTTAGCAACCAAGAACCCCTCTCTGAAGAACAGCTCAAAAGGGTTGAGTCGATTTCCAACGATCGCATCAACGACGCTGACTCCATTGATTGGAAATGGGTCCCGCTTGCTACCGCTCGGGAAGCGGGGGCGATGATGCTTTTCGGAGAAAAGTATCCAGACCCGGTTCGAATGGTTAGCATCGGGGAATTCTCAAAGGAGCTATGCGGCGGCACACATGCTAACAGAACCGATGAAATCGAAATGATCGAAATCCTGGCAGAGGAAAGCGTGGCTTCCGGCATTCGGCGAATCACCGCAGTGACAGGCAAACGGGCCGTTGAACAACGTAAAAAGGTCGAACAACTCGCAACCCAATCTGCGTCTCTGCTGGGTTGCCCAGTCGCGAGCTTAGGAGAAAAAACGACCGAGTTGGTTTTGGCTATTCGCAAGTTAAAGAAAATGGCAAGCGGCACTGGCAATGAAGCCGTCCCAGCACTCATCACCAAAGGAAAGAGTTCTCCATCGAGCGACAAGTACACTGTGACTCGGGCTGCATTCAAGCAAGCGGCTCGAGCTGTGAACGTCTCGTTTGATGAAGTTCCTCTTCGTATCGAAGCCATGCTCACTGAGCAATTACAATTGCACCAACAGTTACAACAAATTGCGTCGAGCGGCGGATTGTCGGTCGATGATTTATTGAGCCAAGCCGAGTTGGTTTCAGGAACACAGTTAATTGTTGCAGAAACTCCACATGCTAACGCCAGCATGATGCGACAGTGGATCGATCAACTGCGCAAACGTTCCACTGAACCCATTGCGATTCTGTTGGCCAATTGCGTCGATGACAAAGTCACTCTGATTGCAGGAATTAGCCAAACCTTGGTCGAACGAGGCTTCAGTGCAGGTAAATGGATTACGCCTGTCGCGGAGACTGTCGGTGGCGGTGGCGGAGGCAAACCAGATTTAGCACAAGCAGGTGGCAAGCTGCCAGCGAAGCTACCTGAAGCGTTGCAAGTTGCCAAAGACACTTGGCACTCCATGCTTGCATAATGTGGACGTTCGCTCCGCGAACGAATACTCCTACATACCTAACTTATTCAAAACCTGAGCTGCGGGCACTAGCCGCGTTAATAAGCGTAATGATGTCAGATCGCGGCTAGCGCCTGCGGTTCAGATTAATAATCCTCCCCCACTGTCTTACTAACGAGACTCCGAATGTCGAACCCCGCCAACGGCCAAATCGCCAATGTCCTTAATGAGACGCGAGTTTTTCCACCTAGCGACTCGTTTGCTAAACAAGCCTTAATCGGTTCGCTTGCGGCCTATGAAGTTCTCTACAACGAGTCATTAAAGGACAACGAGGTATTTTGGTCTGCACAAGCTAAAGAGCATTTGCATTGGTTTGAACCATTTCACACTGTTCTCGAATGGAAAAACCCTCTTGCAAAGTGGTTCGTTGGCGGCAAAACCAATGTTTCCTACAACTGCCTCGATGCCCACGTGAACAGCGGGTACGGGGATCGTGTTGCTTTCTACTGGGAAGGAGAACCGGGTGACCGGCGAACGATTACCTACTCGGACATGCTGCGAGATGTTTGTCGATTTGCGAATGGCTTGCTAAAACTCGGTGTCGCAAAGGGAGACCGTGTTAGCATCTACATGCCAATGGTCCCTGAACTGGCGGTTGCCATGTTGGCCTGCGCTCGAATCGGTGCGATCCATTCCGTGATCTTCGGTGGTTTTAGCGCCGAGGCCATATCCGACCGCAACAACGATGCGCAAGCCAAACTACTCATCACTGCGGACGGTGGATGGCGACGAGGAAAAGCACTGTCGCTAAAGGAAACGGCCGACGAAGCACTAGCGAAAAGTCCTTCCGTCGAAAAGTGTGTCGTGCTTCGACGAGTCGGCAACGCAACCCACATGCAGACTGGTCGCGACGTATGGTGGCATGATCTCGTTGCGGATGTTTCCGATGACTGCCCCGCCCTGCCGATGGACAGCGAAGACTCGTTGTTCATTCTGTACACCAGCGGTTCGACCGGAAAACCAAAAGGCATTCGCCATACAACTGCAGGCTACAATCTATACGTCAAACGTACTTTTCAATGGGTCTTTGATCATCGAGAGGAAGACATTTTTTGGTGTACAGCGGACTGCGGTTGGATCACAGGCCATAGCTATATCGTGTACGGACCCATGTCTGCCGGTGCAACACAAGTAATGTACGAAGGAGCTCCCAATTGGCCACAAGAAGATCGATTTTGGGAAATTATCGAACGCTATAAGGTCTCGATCCTCTACACTGCACCAACCGCCATTCGCACGTTTATTAAGTGGGGAGATCACCACGTCGACAAACATGACCTCAGTTCATTGCGACTCCTTGGCAGCGTAGGAGAGGGTATCAACCCAGAAGCATGGATGTGGTACTACGAGAAGATCGGTGGAGGGCGCTGCCCTATTGTGGATACATGGTGGCAGACGGAAACCGGAGGCATCATGATGTCTCCACTGCCCGGTGCGATCGCTTGTAAGCCGGGTTCGTGCACTCGACCAATGCCCGGGATCGTCCCACGTGTTCTGGGAGATTCACTAGCAGAGGTCGAAGCCAACCACGGTGGCATGTTGTGTATTGAGAAGCCATGGCCAGGCATGCTGCGAGGGATTTGGGGCGATGACGCACGCTATCAACAGCAATACTGGTCACTCGTACCCGGCATGTACTTGACCGGCGACAATGCTCGGCGAGATGACGATGGATATTATTGGATCATGGGTCGCATCGACGATGTAATCAATGTCTCCGGTCATAGGCTGAGTACAATCGAGGTCGAGAGCGCTCTGGTCAGCCATCCTGCCGTAGCCGAAGCGGCCGCAGTAGGACGGCCAGACGAAATCAAGGGGCATGCGATCACTGTCTTCGTAACGCTCAAAAATCATGAGCCTTCCGACGCAATGCGAGACGCGTTAAAAAAGCACGTAAGAAAAGAAATCGGTGCGCTTGCGGTTCCGGACGAGGTCCGTTTTACGTCTTCACTTCCGAAAACACGCAGCGGTAAAATCATGCGTCGCTTACTTCGAGACATCGCGGCTGG
>JAYVBW010000562.1:0-1732 GCA_043750255.1 Pirellula sp. | reverse complement strand
GTCCATTCGGGGACATAACCGCACGAGCTATTACGTTCGAATCAAGAACAACTCGGAACATCTACTTTTTGCTTGCTTTGATTGCCTCGTCCAACGCATCGGACAACTCTGTCTCCGTGGCCCCAGAATTTCGGATGTTTTCGTGTGCTTCAGCAAGCAGTCCAAGAAGATTTTTTGCAGCTTGTTCCTTTTCGAGTGGTGACGGAGCGACACCTGGCGAATAGGTCATAATAAAAAGCTTCTGGTCGGTGGCAATCGGAGCACCTACCAGTTCCGATATCACTTCTCGTTGCGTGGGAGTGATGGCGGAGACGTTTTTTGCGGCTGAGTGGGTCGTGGTGGTCATTTGGTGCTCGCGCCTTGGTAAATGGATTAGCTGCATTCTAGCTTTTCTGGATCAGTAAGGCCAAACAATTTTTGTTTTAGGTCTTGGTCGTGAAAGCATAGAGTATCAAGGCACCGCATGTCTTTATGAGTTTGCAAGCGTTCTTACAACCATCAGAATGGTAGCTCGCTGGGTCTGGCTTGCACCTTGATACAGGGCCACAAGCTCATCAAGTTCCGAAAAATGCCCCCGATTATGCCCCCGGTCGGCGGTGCCATTTTCGGACACCCTGTGTTTTTCCACGCGGAGTGGCGAATTACATGGGACTGAAAATCCGTGTGTCGGCGGTTCAAGCCCGCCCCTGACCACTTTCATTTTCATCAGCGATTTGCTTGGTTTTTTGCATAACCTGACCACGTTGGCCAGAGCGCTGTTTTCGGTCGTAAATCCGGTAGTCTACCGGATTCGAAAGGAAATAGGCTTTTTCCATGCGTGTTCCTTCATATCGCAAACACCTTGCTTCCGGTCAAGCTGTCGTCACCATTGCCAGCAGAGATCGCTATCTCGGCAAGTGGGATTCTGCTGAATCTCGCAAAGAATACGGGCGTCTCATCTTGGTCCAATCCAATTCAAGGCAGTGCGTGAGTTCATCTTAGAGGGGAAAAACCACAAAGATGGTTTCAAACCATCGCGCACATATGTCAACTCGATCATGCGACGGATTCGCAGGATGTTTCGATAGGCAAGTGGTGAGGGACTCCTCCCCCCATCGGTCCACCATTCGCTTGCAGTCGTTCAACCTTTAAGAGCTGGCAGAACCACAGCTAGAGAAACCGAACCGGTTAGGCCAGTTTCGGACGAGTTGGTAGAAGCAACTTTGCCTCACCTGCCACCAGTTATTGCGGACATGGCTAGGCTGCAAATGGTGATCGGTTGCCGGCCTGGTGAACTCTGTGCGATTAAGCCATCGATGGTGGAACGTTCTGAAGCCGTATGGGAAATCCATTTGGGCAAGCACAAGACTGCCTACCGGGGAAAGCAGAGAACAATCTACGTTGGTCCAAAGGGCCAAGTGATACTAACTCCGTACCTAGACCGCAATCCGGACATGTTTTGTTTTCGCCCAAAAGACTCAGAGCGTAGACGAAGAACCCAACATCGAAAAACTCCACTGAATCACGGGAATGCTGTCTGAGGTGGTGCCGGTTTTCCGGGCGCGCTCAGGGCTTAGAATGAAATCGTTGTTTGTTCTCGAATTGAATCGGTGTTTGGTAACCGATGCCTGAGTGCTTTCGATCGCAGTTGTAGTAGTGGTATATAAGTAATGTCGCCAACCCAAAGTTGATTGACTCCATTTAACGAAAATTCTTCCAAAAGAAGGTTGGGGCTGTAACCGAGTCGATGGCG
>JAYVBW010000561.1:0-1558 GCA_043750255.1 Pirellula sp. | reverse complement strand
GCGACGACTGGCTGGTCACGTAAAACCTTCAGATGCAAGCCAGGTACAACAAACTCCAGTTTGGACCAAGCGTTTAACTGACTCTTTGCTTGCGGCAGGCCCCATACAAACACCAATAGGGACAACACTAGCCATGGAATCCATGCAACGCACGCCTCGCGAAAGGATGGTGCAATTTCTGCGATCGCCGCCGACTCGTCTGCAAATCGCCACGTTGTTTTGGGCTGCCAAAATCGGAGCAAGCCAACCAAAGCAGCGATTGAAACAATCGAGCTAATAACGTCCACCAGCCAAGGACCATGATAGTTGCTCACAAGGAACTGCATAATGCCAAAACTGAGGCCCGCAGCGAGGCAAGCTGGCCAGACCTCTATCATCCCCCGCCAGCCTGCCATCACCCAGATCAACCAGAAGGGGACGATAACCGAAAACAAAGGCAATTGTCTTCCAACCATCATGCTTAGGGATTCCAGCGGCAATTCCGTCACTCTTGCCAAAGCAATGAGAGGCGTACCTAGCGCTCCAAAAGCGACCGGTGCGGTGTTGCCTATCAGTGCTAATCCCGCGGCAGGTAGGGGTTTAAATCCCAACCCGATCAACATGGCCGCTGAAATAGCGACCGGCGTTCCGAATCCAGCAGCACCCTCGATGAATGCTCCGAAACTAAATGCGATCAACAGCACTTGAATGCGTCGATCATCCGCGAGCGCTGCAATCGAACGTTTCAAAACATCAAACTTGCCAGTTGCGACAGAGATGTCATAGGTAAAAATTGCGGTCAACACAATCCATCCGATGGGAAAGAGACCATATGCCGCGCCATTTGCCGCTGCCGTTAGCGCAAGCGCCACTGGCATCTGGTAGATTCCAATTGCCACCATCAACGAAACGATTAGACCCGCGATTGCTGCGTAGTGGGCTCTCACGTGAAAACCAGCTAAGAGCCCTAGAAGTACGAAAATCGGCAATGCCGCCACGAGTGCAGAAAAATAGATATTGCCGCAAGGATCGTACTGCTGAGTCCATGGAGTCATTTTTTGTGCGATGGGCTTTGCGTGTGAAATAGAGAGAAAACACACCGGAAGGATAAGCCGATTGCAACGTCGCCGCAAGCAGACATGCTTACTTTACTGAACCGAGCGCACCAAGAACTATTGGCTGTCGGACTTGAGTCCAGGCCACTTGTGGACTTCAAATAGGTATCATGGCGTCGTGCCGTTCCGTTTTTTGAATCGAATAGGAGTTAAAGAATGCCATCGTCAATTGATCGTCGTCAAATGTTAACTACTGCCGCTGTAGCAGGGGTTGCATCCTGTATCGGGTCCGTCGCTGTTCACGCAGAGTCGCCAACGCCGTTGCCGTCCTCCATTTCGGATGGCGACAAGCCTGCGGTTAAGGCTCATGTCGAATGGCCGTTTTGGGATGCGCATGAAGAATCAGGATTGCTGGATGTACTGAACTCGGGCACATGGGGGCGAACGAGTGGCGGTCGGCGAGTCCCTGAATTCGAAGCTGCCTTTGCAAATCGAATGAAGGCTCGCTATTGCATTGCAACTTC
>JAYVBW010000560.1:0-1994 GCA_043750255.1 Pirellula sp. | reverse complement strand
TTTTCCCCGAACGCATACTCTTCATTTCGCCTCAATTCACGGAATCGAGATAAATTCACGACCGCAATCAACATAGTTGGATGAAGCAACTCGGAATTGGCGCTGCGATGTTCTAGTTCTCGCTTAAGAAACGCCATGGTCTCATCAATCCTACGAACATCACTTACCTGCACAGAAACTTTGATATTCGGAAGTTTGGAAATCAACGCACGCATCGACTCATCCTCCGCTCTGGAGCCGTCCAGTACGACTATAGACGGCTTTCCATCCGACGTCGCTGCCGACGATTGATAGCAGAAGCCTGCAATCGACCCGGCCAGCAAACTGGCGGCGCTAAGTTCGTCCTGACCAATTACCATGAAATTGCGACCTGCACTTCGTGTAAGAATTTTTGTCACCGGCGGATCTATCGAAACGCTATCGCCCAAGATCAGCGGCGTGGCACCTTCATCCATTCGCAGTTCACCAACGGCCAGCGATATGCTCTTTTCGTCCCAAACGGCTGGCTTATGTCCTTCGAATACGATGCGTCGGCCAAGTGCATTGGTTGTCGGAGAGTGCGGCACGGGCATCTTGATCAAGCGTTCAAGACGTGCTACCTGGTCATTCCTCTCGATAAATGCGACCTGAAATGATTGGTTGCTTTCGATGCGGCCACCCATCTCGTTGTAGATAGCTTGTCCCGAATGTCTCAATCGTTCGGCCGCCGTGTTATCTTCACTCAGGATCAGCATCGCGTCGGAGCTATCGCATTGCAATGCAATTCTGACCGCCATTTGAGACAACGTGGTACGAGGCAGAGAATACGCTCCACCCAGTGTTTGTGACGCCAAAACCAGATGCATACCAAAAGATCTGCCTTGTCGTACAATTCGATCCAACAACATAGAGGCTTGCTGCGATAGTTTATCATCTTCCACAAACAACTCCTGGAACTCATCGATGACCACTAAAATCCGCGGCATAGCGTGCTGCGGGAATTTTTTAGTCAAGCTCGGTAAATCCTGAACTCCCCACTGCCGAAACGCCTCGCCTCGAGCGTGCAGCACCCGGTCCAAGTATTCAAGCGTACTGACACCGAACTCACGTTTACTCTCAATACCAATAATGTCCGCATGGGAAAGTTGAACCTCGGAATAAACCTGAAACTCGACCCCTTTCTTAAAGTCCAACAGCACTAATCGCAATTGATCGGGCGAATACTTCATCGCCGCGCTCGTGATCATTGTATGAAGCATCGACGACTTGCCCGACCCTGTTTTGCCTGCGATAAGCACGTGCTGCGCCGTTCCGGCCCCGAGACGCATCGATTGAACACGCCCCGCCTCTGAGATGCCTAGTGCTATAGCAAGTCCATCCGCACTCGAAGTCGTTTGCTGCTCTTGCATTGGCAAAGCAATTGATTCGAACGGGACAATACACTTGCCGACGTCAGAAGCCGCCTTCACATGGTGTTCCATGATCATATGCATTCGCTCGTCCGAAGGAGGAAACTCCGGAGTCAAAGGATACATGGCGAGTTCAGGATGATCGACGACAATTTTTGTCTCCCTTCTCTGCGATGTTCTGTCTGCTGCTTGAATGTCCAAAGGACTGAGCTTGATTCGCAACCCAAACTCGTTGAGTTTAGAGCGATCAGCGAACGAGGGCCAAACGTATGTGTCGGACACCTGCAAAATTACACCAACGCCGCATCTACCGCCGGACGACATGATCGAACAAAGGGATTGCCACGAATTGTCATCTAACCCAAATGGAAAATTGGACCAAACGATCATGCGACAGGGGATTGTCATCGGGCCTGCGTTGCGATTGTACTCAAGTATGTTTGAGTATCGGTTTCTCAAGCTCTGCTGGATAACGTCTTCGACATGGCGTGCCGTGTTTGCGAGCTGTTCTGCAATGTGTAGCGGTTGTGTCCAAACGCGATGGTTCACCAACGCCGGATCAACATCAGCCAAAGTCATCAACCATGAAAACTGTTTCCCCAATCC
>JAYVBW010000559.1:0-15236 GCA_043750255.1 Pirellula sp. | reverse complement strand
TCTCCAAGGCTGTGTGTATTTCGAAAGATCCGAGCCGAGAACGTAGTCGTCCACGAACTGCTTCTGCATCTTGTTGGCCAAATACGGACGCACAACCCGATCAAAGAACGGTAGATCGTGGACCCACAAGAACAAGTCCAGTTCGTGGCAAGCTAAGTCGGAATAGTGCCTCTCTTTTTCTTCGTCCTTGATCGAAGACCAGCGCGACAGGCACTCCAATTTGTCGAAGTCTGGGTGATTGCTTAGCAGGGTTCGGTAGAGTTGGAATACATCAGGAATCGAGCTGTAGACTTTCACTCGAGTCGATGTAGCATCGCCTAGGTCAGTCTTGTCCGATTTGGGCAATACTCGAATACTTTGTACTTCCGTCAAGTGATCATTCGCAGGAAACGCTTTGGCCAACCGACGATCTGTCAGTTCTCGCGGTTCGTTGAGTGGAAGGTGGACCGTACGATAGGTCGTACCACTTGGGTGTACGACGACCAACGTGACACTGGTTAGGCCAATAAAAGCCTTGCGATCGACAGAAAGAATTCCGTCGTCGTCGCATCGACCGTTGGCGAGCATGACGCCGCCCCGTTTGAGAAACTCGTATTCGGGGGACACATCCGCTGCTATTCGAGATAAATCCTCTGCTGCTCGTCCGAGAGCGCCTGGTGCAGCCATCATGGGAGCCATAGCTGCCATCGGATCTCCAACTGCTGCGGATTGGGTGGTGTTCTGGGTGACCGCCAGCTCCCATGGGTTCAAGATGGCACTTGGTTGTGGCAAGAGATTGCCAAGGTACTTCTTTAAAAATTGTCGTTGCAGTACGTACTGGTATTCTTCGTCCAGCTTGAGCGAATTGATATAGAAGCTAGGAATTCGCATGCGTGCCGAGGATACGATTGGAAACTCGGGAGCTGGCAAACTTACGCCGTGATTCAATTGTGGTTCGTACGCATCGGCCACAATATGCACTCGAGTAAAAGTATCGAAATTGCCTAATTGGACTTGCAACTTGTCGTCAGTCCATTTCACCTCGCGGACATGCACAGGGCGCACTCGGTTCGTCTCAAGGAACTTGGATTGGCCGACGAGCGTATCCCCTAGTCTCTCTCCCTTGACGACTGAGATTGACATTGAACGACCGGACCAATGATCGGTGAGACGATATGTTCCTGGTTCAAGTCCCTTGACTTTGACAAGCCCGCTCTCCATCGTCATTTTGTCTGAGCGGTTCGCAAACACAACACCGCCGCGAAACTCAATGAGACTGATTCGAGAAAAGGGTTTGTCGTCGGGACCGAGTTTTTGCGGTCCTTGTTCACGGCCGTCAACCGTATTCCAAACCACTTCGATAGGTTGACCGCTGAGTGTGTGAAAGGCGGCTGGCCAAGTTGGCCTCAAACTGGCGAGATTAAAGTCGCGAGGATTTATCGAGTCGGCAGAGGCTCTAAATCGTTCGATGTTGGTAAGTAAACCTAGGTCGATAACACCAACTTCATTGGTTGCCAAACGAATGCTGGTGGTGGGTGTTAGCCCGAAGAGTTTGAATTCTAACTGGACTGGGACTCGCGCTGCTGGCTCGCCGTTGCGACCTCGGACCTCCAACAAATTGCCTTTGTCAGTTTGTGTTAAAAAGAAGTCGCGAATTTGAGCCGATTTAGCCATACCGTTAATGACCATTGAATATGAGGCTGTAACCGGAACACGGGAGTTGTTGCTCAGCTTGAGCACTTGACCGCTTAGAGAGATGGCGATGCTGGCAAGTCGTTGTGGAACCAAGAAAGCGTGAACCAACTCACCGTTGTCCGCTAGTTTGACTCCGGGAATGGTCTGGGTTACAGCGATTCCATCCAAATCGGTCGAAGTTATCGTCAGCAAGGGTTTCTCAAGCTGAGAGAGCGAAACCATTTGTCCGTTGCAAAGCAAGTTTGGACGGATCAATAGGCTTGCCTTAGCCCCCGCTAGCAGCGATTGCGGGGGCAATAGAAAGCCAGCTTGCAATTGATAGTTTTCGCTATTGTGAACAAACATTTGCACCGAGGCGATAGCACCGTCGATGAGGATCAGCGAATCCTGTTTTACTTCACTGCCGAACGGGATGACGATATCCCCCTTGTCGTCAGGTTCAAATTCGCGAGTGCCAAAGAGTATTTTAGCCGATGGTAAGTACTTTCCGTCGGCGTCAAGGATGCGAAAGGTGTCGCCGGCGTCGGTCATGCGCTGCATCGCATGTAAATGCCCCTTGTGAATAAGGGTTCGGCTGCGCTGGCCACCCGCGAGGACATCGACTACCCATACTCCGCCCCCCTCGAGTTCGGACATCTCAAGCACTTCGCGATGTCGCAAGTCTGCGGGGTGAGCGTAGGCGAACCGCTTTTCAACGTTGGCAACTAAGCCGTCCAAATCGAGGTTGGTACCGATGGGTTGCTTTTGTTGACTGAGGATATTGCGGGCGTTGAGCCGATAGACTTTTACCAACAATTCCTTTACGTTTTTGAGGTCCAAAGTGAGTCGAACCGCATCGCTTGGACGATAGTACGTTGTGTTGTTTAACGCGAACTTGAGTTCTATACGAGACTGCAATTCCCGCTGCTCGTCCGGAGATAGCTGAGCGTAAAATGTCTTGGCGTCACCGATACCGTATAAAATTTTAGTGGATGCAAATACTCGCCGCAGCGTGTCTCGATCGATAATCGTCGAGAAGTCATCAATGGCGGCGTCGGACTTAAAGAAGTGTTCCAGGTACCGATAGACCAACGATGTATCGTCGCCAATCATTTCGAGCATTGTTTCAGCTTTGTAGTTGGCAGCAAGGTTTACTTGTGGCCGACGATTTTGTCGAGCAACGTATTCCTGATTGAAGAACGGGCGATTGTTAGGCAGTCTGATATAGCGAAGGAAGCGTTCGCGATCCATGTTTCCATCCCGTTCATCGAATTGAAGCCGATTGTAGAGAACGGATGCTATAAGGCTGTTTTGCGATTCCTGTAAACCAGTGACAAAAGTCTCGAGTGCGATTAGGTGATCGCGTAGGACGGTTCGATCTACTAACGAGGAATCGTCGTTGGGTCGTATGCGGCGCAATCGGGCCTGAACAAATGCGTTGGACTCGATCAATTTTGGAATGCGTTTTTGAAGGTCAAGCAATTGCGAGGTGGCCAATTGATTGTGAATCGCGGCCCAGCCGAAACCTCGGGAGTCTGGCATATTGAGTTCGCGTTCGATGATCTCGACTAAACCGGGCGCGTCGATGCGGTCGATACGCTCTAACCAAGTTCGTGTAGGTTCCGGTTGATTCAGCAGCGGACCGAGATGTGCAAGGGCGACGTTTTCGATAGCGCCTGGATTGTTCGAGTGCGAACGGAAGATTGTTTTCCAGTTTAGGACGTTAGGATCCAGTTGGGTTGGCAACTCGGCCGCCTCATCTTTTCGAGGTGCCGGATGATCGATATGGATTCCAAAATCTGAGCGAAGGTAATCGAGGGTGGATTTTGCGTTGGCTTTGTATTCCAAGATAAATTGCCGCGTTTGCATCCGTTTGGTTTGTTCGTTCAAACCGAATTTCGCGATCCAAGCGTCAAGAAGCCCACGTGCCTCTGCAATTTCCCCGATCGTTTGGCAATGCAGGCAATGATAATAAAAATAGGTGTCAGTACCAGGTATTAGCTCTTTCAAGGCAGCGGCTCGGTTTTCGGCAAGAGCGAACCGTTCGCTAAATCCAATTTCCTGAGCTATTGTTCTGTGGGTACTCGACAAACTCATGGCCAAAACGCAGAAACAAAGACCCATTGCACGATTGAGACTGAACATGGTTTTACTCGATACTAAGGTCGCGAAGAGACTTGAATCGCTTGAATAGACGCACTGGAGCGGAGCCAGTTCCTAGAAATACCGCTAAACAATAAAATTCAATCGGTGGTGACCACCGAGCCCTCTTTCACTTGCTTTCGCTTCGTGTTGTCAAGACCAGTTGGATATCGACTGGAAATTTTCAATGCGAGAAGCTGCTGGGGAGCTCTGGTAGCGAGCCCGTTCGATTCCCATGAAGATGCATGCAAGGAACATAAAGATGGCCGCAAGGATCATCATCATCGTGTAAATGGAAATCGGGTGCTTTGCTGCTGCCATGCTATTTCAATCGATACTTTGGCTTAGAATGGATTCTAAAGTAAGAACAATGCGAACGCTGTTAGTTAATCTTGGCGGCAACCTTGTCGCCTGCCTGGATATAACCTTTGCGGAACGCCGCAAGGATTTGACCGATCGCTTGGTCGTCTTTAGTGCTTTTGATCTCGATGCGACCAAGGTATTGTCCACCTCGATAAACTTCGAGCTTATGTCCTTCACGAAGTCCATCATCGCGTCCGACGGATACGACCACTTGTTGGCTGTTACTCACGGCTAAAATCTCGCCCTTGAGGTCGGTTGGTGGCACGTCGTCGTAGTCTTTGATGCCTGCAAGCTTCAATGCAGATTCGGCGGTTTCTGCCTTCGCTTGATAGAGTGTTGCGTCATTTTGAAGGCGAGCCATTTCTGCTCGAAGATCCGACTCGACGCTTAGCAATCCGTTTAGTCTGTCGGTGAGTGCGATCACGCGTTTACGTTGGTCGTTTCGGTCCGTTATGATCTTATCGATTTCGGTCTTTACCGTTTCGTTTTGCTTGGTAAGCGAAGACACGCGATCAATTGTTTCAGATAGTTTTTGAGTCTGGATAGTTAAAATGCCTGTTTTTTGGATCAACTCTGTGTTCGCTTGAGCAAGTTGTTCGCTAACGGCGACAAGTTGCGTCTGCAAAGTGGCCAGAGTCGACTTTCGCGACACTTGCTCCTGAGCGAGCGAAGTCTTCATTTGCTCAATTTGTTTTTTAAGTTCATCAACAGTTGTTTCCAGTTGCTTGGCCTGGCTTTGAAACACAGCGACCTTTTTCTTGTGGTCGAGATGGGAAGAATTCGCAAGCAACGAGACAATGAAAAAAGCCACACTTAAAAGTAGAACTATTAAGGTGAAGATTTTGCCGAGGAGTGTCATTGTGGCATCCGCTGGAAATGAAGCGATAGGCTGGTGGAGCAAGCGAGCTGATGCAACCCATTGTTTAGGCAATGGAGTCGACTCGGGTGAAAAGGAGACGGCAATTCACCAGCAAACGAGTATAGTTCGGCTAAATCTACCCTGTCAACGAAAGCGGAAATTTTGACGTGATTGCTATAGTTTCAATTTAGACCTGTTGGTTCTGCAGTCCGTTTTTGACGATTTTAACGATACGGTTGGGGTTAGTACGGTTGCCAACATTCTTGTTCCCACTTGGTTCCAAGTTGAAACTGGGATATCCTCTACGGTATAGTAGAAGGGACGGAATTTTCATTCGCCCAAATTTCACCGCTAATCTCAGACTCGCCGTTCGACCAAGAAATTTACGCATGAGTTCGCCTGCTGTTCCGGTTCCTTCCCCATCGTTTCTCCAAAAAAACGATTTTTTAATCCGACGCTTGCACTCACTGAGCGGGTTGATTCCGGTGGGAGCCTACATGTGCGTCCATTTGATCACCAACGCCAGTTTGATCGGCGGTGCATCTGTTTTCCAAAACAATGTGTTTTCGATTCACAGTTTGCCACTTTTACCTGTGATTGAATGGTCCTTTATCTTCCTGCCGATTATTTTCCATGCTGTCGTGGGCATCTGGATCGCGAGGAGTGGAAAGTCCAATCTGAATCAGTATCGACTGGCTGGGAATCGGAGATACACATGGCAGAGAATCACGGGTTACATTGCGTTTTTATTCATTTTCACACACGTTTTCCACCTTCATGGTTGGTTTCAGAATGAGTGGTGGCTCAAAACCATTGCCGAACCGATTGGCATGGCCAAATTCCGTCCCTACAACGCTGCGAGTTCTTTAGCGACGGCCATGACGGGCATCCTATGGCCAATTTTTTACACGGTCGGGGTTTTGGCCTGCACGTTTCATTTAGCCAACGGAATCTGGACCGCAGGCATTACGTGGGGCGTTTGGCTTACACCCAAGTCCCAAAGTCGAGCAAGCTTCGCATGTGCTCTGTTCGGTCTTTTCATCGGTGCGGCAGGGCTTAGCTCATTGGTTGCGGTCAAAACCACCGACGCAACGGAGGCTGCAAAAATCGAAAACGAGATGTACGAGGCTAGGATCCAGGCACACACGATCACGCCCGACGATCACAAGCGATCTGATGGCCATGGCGCGGAAGAGCCAAAATCTGAGCCTGTAAAATAATGAAAACGCTCCAATTCGATCTCAGTTTATAGTGAGAATCAACAAGACTACTTCCAGAGTGGCCTGTTTTTTGTCCTCCGGAATTATAGAACATGAAACGTAACTGAATACGCAATTTGTAAATGGTAAAACCAGATGGGCAGTAATCGAGTTTTAGTAGTAGGTGGTGGTTTAGCAGGCTTGGCCGCGACGATGAAACTGGCGGAACTAGGCGTTGCTGTGGATTTGCTAAGTCTGACGCCTGTTAAGAGATCCCACAGCGTGTGTGCTCAAGGTGGGATCAACAGCGTCAGCGATATGACTCGCCAAGATGGCGACGACGAATGGAAACACTTCGACGACACGATCTACGGAGGTGACTTTCTCCAGAATCAGCCGCCCGTTAAGGAAATGACTTATTGGGCACCTAAAGTTATCGATTTGATGGATCGACTTGGTGTTACATTCAACCGAACGCCAGAGGGATTCATCGATCGGCGGCGATTTGGCGGTACGCTTTACAAACGCACTGCTTTTGCTGGTGCGACGACTGGCCAACAACTTCTGTATGCGTTGGACGAACAAGTGCGACGTCGCGAGAGCGAAGGGCTGGTGAAAAAATACGAATTTTGGGATTTCCTTGGTCCGATTTTGGACGACAACGGTCGATGTGTCGGTGCGGCAGCTCAAGACATGGTAACAATGCAGATTCGCGCTTTTCCGGCAGATGCAGTGGTTGTTGCAACTGGGGGCAATGGTCTCATTTACGGTCGCTCAACGATGTCGGTCTTCTGTACTGGAAGTGCAGCGAGTCGATGCTTCCAAGTCGGTGCAAAAATGGGAAACCCTGAATTCATTCAGGTACATCCGACTGCGATTCCAGGCGCGGACAAGCTGCGACTGATGAGCGAATCGGCTCGTGGCGAGGGTGGACGCGTGTGGGTGCCACGCAAAGCAAATGACTCGCGTTATCCAAAGGAAATTCCTGAAAACGAACGGTATTATTTTCTTGAAGAGCGTTTTCCAAAGTATGGGAATTTAGTGCCTCGAGACATCGCGACGCGAGAGATTTTTAATATTTGTGTCAACGAAGGTTTGTCTGTCGATCCAATACGAATGAGTGTCTACCTGGATTTAACACATATTCCCCGGGCGGAATTGGATCGCAAACTTGGTGGTATTCTTGAAATCTACGAAAAGTTTCAAGGGGTCGATCCACGCGAAGAGCCCATGAAAATTTTCCCAGCCGTCCACTACAGTATGGGTGGGCTTTGGGTCAACTACGAAGCAAACGCAGACGGCGGACTACTCCCGGGTTCACCAAAAAACCAATCGACCACTGTTCCAGGCCTTTATGCCATTGGCGAATGCGATTACCAATATCACGGTGCGAATCGACTTGGGGCGAATTCCCTTTTGAGCTGCATTTTCAGTGGCTTATTCATGGCTCCAGGCATCGTCAACTGGATAAAGGGAAACAAAGTCGCTACCGATTTGCCAAACAGCATTTACGAAAAGGCGGTCGCTGTACAAGAAGCTCGCCATAAGAAGCTCCTTTCCAACACATCTGGGGATGAAAACCCTTACTTGATCCATCAGGAGTTGGGCGACATCATGACGCGAGCAGCCACCGTCGTTCGGGAAAATATGCAATTGACCGAATCGTATGCAAAGATCTGCCAATTGAGCGATCGAGCTGCAAAATGCGGTTTGTCGGATACGGGAAGTTGGACGAACCAGAATGTCATCTTTACTAAGGCCGTTCAAGACATGTTCCCAGTTGCCAAATGCATTCTCAAAGGTGCACTGCAAAGGGATGAAAGTCGCGGTGCTCATTTTAAACCCGCGTTTTGCATGCCAAGTTTAACCGCGACCGATCCGGTTGCAAAACGTGCAGAAGCAGAGGGTTGGTGCGATGCCTTTGAGGCGAACAATAAAAAATTCCTCAAATCGACGGTTTGTACCTGGAACGGAAGCGAACCCGATATTGAATACGAGGACATTGATACTCGACTTCTGCCGCCGCGGCCGCGACTCTACGGGCTAGTTGGCGCCGAAGTTATCGAGCAAGTATGGAAAGAACGTAGCGCCGCCATCGCAGCTAAGAATCCACCATCGGAAAAGAAGCAGTTGGCTGGAGCCACGTAGGATCGCAATCATATTGCCCGCTTTTCGTTTACCAAACCACTTTACAAACCCAATTTCGAATAGTTCCCATGATTGCACCAGGAAACGAAGTATCAGCCAAACGCCGTCCCTCTAAAGTCAATGTTCGAATCCTCAGGCAGGATGGGCCGGGGCTACCAGCCTATTGGGAGCGACATCAGGTTGCCTATGAGCCGGATATGAATGTTATCAGCGTATTGCAAAAGGTTGCAGCACAAGCCAGAACGAGCGATGGAATAAAAGTGGCGCCAGTAGCTTGGGATTGTGGATGCTTGGAAGAAGTATGTGGTTCTTGCACCATGGTGATTAATGGGCGTGTACGGCAAAGTTGCAGCGCACTCGTGGACCGTTTGTTAGAAGACGAAGCAAGCGAAATCGAACTTCGTCCGATGACCAAGTTTCCGGTCATTCGCGATTTATGCGTAGATCGTTCAAGACTCTTTCGGGCGTTGGAACGTGTCAAGGCTTGGGTGCCAGTGGATGGCTATTACGATATGGGAGCTGGTCCTCGAATCTCGCGAGAAGAACAAGAACAAAACTATCCTTTGAGCCAATGCATGAGCTGTGGCTGTTGCTTAGACGCTTGCCCTCAATTCACGAAAATTGATATCCAGCGCCAACCGGGTGAAACCGAAGCCGACTACACGATTCGAAAGAACGCATCGTTTGACGATGGTTTTATGGGCGCTCACGCGATTTCCCAAGTAATGTTGTTCAATTCGCACCCGGTTGGCAAGACCATGGCTCGTGAACGTTTGGACGCGTTGACATCCGTGGGAGGAGTTCAAGATTGCGGCAACGCACAGAACTGTGTCGCGGTTTGCCCAAAAGAAATTCCGTTAACCACCTCAATCGCGCGCGCTGGACGAGCCGCAACAGTTTACGCCATCAAGAAGATCTTTGATCGATAAGATGCACCGCATCGATTTAGGCGAGCGGCAGGCTGAAGCCTACCGACGGATGAGACTAATATCTCGCGTGTTTTCAGCAGCGATAGCTGCGACAGCGAATAGCTGCGGGTGACAACCCGCAGATCATGCACCGGATCTGCAGAGAGCCGCGTAGGCGGCGGCACAGGGTACAGTCCATCGTTTATGTGCGTTATGTCGCCGCATTCGCGGCTCTGCCCAACCACCGCGAATCTCAACCTTCGGTTAACACCGGCGGCTATTCGCTGTCGCCGCATACGCGGCTCAAAATCGTCAGTTGGCTTTCCAATTGAAAATGATCATTGCCACGTCCAACTTGATCCGATCCAGGGCTACGGTCCCGATCTACGTTTGGTAAATTAGAATCCGCCGCTCGCCTTAACGGCCGCAGGACCTTGCGCTGACCCCAACAAAACGACCCGTGGCATTGTCATCATCAAAGCCGGTTCGATTGCCGACGCAGAGTCACAATTTGAGCAATGGGAGAGTAACTAACTCGACTTCCCAATAGTCACTACATCGACGATGGGTGTAGTTTTTGCAGATGCTGCAACCGACCCAGTGTTGGTTCCCGGAACGACTCTTGGTCCGGCAATGTTCGCATCCATGATGCTCTTCAAGTCGTCAGAATCAACTACTTCGACTTCGATCAGACGTTGCGCTAACGCTTCAAGTGCTCCGCGCCGCTCGCCTAAAATGGTTCTTGTTTTCTGAATCGCTTCGTCGATCAGTCGTTTGACCTCTTGATCGATTTCCCGAGCGGTTTGTTCGGAGTGCTCGCGACCATAGGATTCACCAGATGCGGCAGCTAAGAAAGGGGATCGATTGCTTTCCCGATAATTCACCTTACCCATACGGCTCATTCCAAATTCCATGACCATCCCTCGGGCGATATTAGTGGCTCTCTCCAAGTCGTTCTGTGCTCCAGTGCTAATATCGCGAAAGATGATTTCTTCGGTTAACGTGCCCGCGACGAGCACTTGCATTTGCGCCTCAAGCTCTGGCTGCGTCATCAAATAACGATCCCCTTCGGGCCGTTGCATGGTATATCCCAAAGCTGCAATACCGCGAGGAATGATCGAAACCTTGTGGACAGGATCCGTATTGGGCAGAGAATAAGCGACTAAAGCGTGCCCAGCTTCGTGATACGCAACGCGGCGTTTTTCGTCCTCGCTCATGATACGACTCTTCTTTTCCAAGCCTGCCGTGACTCGCTCGACTCCGTCGTTAAACTCCTCTTTGCCAACATCGCTTTTGCCTTTCCGTGCAGCCAACAGTGCGGCTTCGTTCACAAGATTGGCGAGGTCAGCACCGACAAAGCCGGGCGTAATTGCAGCGACCTGTTTCAGTTCGACATTCGAGCCAAGCTTCACACCTTTGACGTGCACTTTGAGAATTTCTTCACGTCCTTGTTTGTCAGGACGATCGACCAGCACGTTTCGGTCAAAGCGGCCTGCGCGCAGCAAAGCAGGATCAAGTGTTTCCGGTCGGTTAGTCGCGGCGATGACGATAACGCCAACATTGGCTGCGAATCCATCCATTTCCACTAGTAGTGCATTGAGAGTTTGTTCGCGTTCGTCATGGGAACCGGGTACGTTGCCAGTCCGACTTTTGCCCAGCGCGTCGAGTTCATCGATGAATATAATCGATGGTGCCTTGGCGGTCGCTTGCTGAAACATATCCCGAACACGGGCGGCACCGACGCCGACAAACATTTCTACGAAGTCAGATCCAGAGAGCGAATAGAATGGCACGCCAGCTTCACCGGCAATGGCTTTGGCTAGGAGCGTCTTTCCTGTACCCGGAGGCCCCACGAGGAGCACGCCATGAGGAATACGGCCACCCAGTTTCTGATACTTTTCCGGATGCTTGAGGAAGTCGACGACTTCTCGTACTTCCTCGACCGCTTCATCAATTCCCGCCACATCGTCAAACGTGACGCCGACGGCTTCGTTCGCGTAGAGCTTGCCCCGCGATCGACCGAACTGCATGGGTGAACCAATTCCACCCATCCGTCGCATGGCAAACATCAAGACGCCCGTTACCAAAAGCAAGGGCAAGACGAAGAACCAGATCGACTGTGTCAAAAGACTCGGGCCTGGCTTGTAAGTCCAAGAAATGCGAGCTCGATCTAGCTTCTCTCGGACTTGACGCGTTGTATCATTCGAATTGTCCTTCGTCGTTTCAAACGACACTTTCAACCGCGTGGAACTTGGTTTTCCTTTCGCGGTCGATTTGACGTCGACGTGTCCGCTGATGGTAGTATCGTCTACCTGTACATCTCTCAAGTTGCTGATCTCAACCGTGCCGGTGTCAGCGACGATACTGATCGTTCCTGAATAACCTTCTTCCAGAGTACCCAGACTGCCTTCGGCGTATTTTGTTTTCTCAATGAGTTGGATTAAATCCGGATACGGAATCGGCTGAACCAGAGAACTGAGGACGATGCTAACTGTTCCTACGATGAACAACGAGGCGAGAATTACATACATCAGCCAACTGTTAGTCGGGGTAGAGTTGCTCGATGGATCTGGTTTTTTTTCCGGTTTGGTTGGTTCAGGCATTCTAATGGTGCTATGGAGGGCAATTGGGAATCGAGTTAATGACAGCATTTCTCAGGAGCAGCATAGGCAATTATGCATTGACTGAGAGGGTTGGGCGGGGTTTGAGGTTGAGGTTTTCTTCGGATGGTCCTAAAATCTTGTGAATAAGTGTAGAGACCGGAACGATTTGTGACGGATGCAACGACTCTGCAGAATTTAACTCCCAGGGATGGACTCCCATTGGAGACATTTTTATTGAGCCAAATTCGCAATGTTGCCATTCTAGGCTCGACCGGCAGTATTGGACGAGCGGCCCTGGACGTACTTTCCAAAGGCGACCCCCGTTTTCGCTTGACTGCGATCTCTTGCCATACGCAACTCGATCGATTTGAAGAGCAAATTCAAGCTTATTCGCCAAAATTTGCTTTCGCGACAGGACCATTTGACGAACAAGTGAAACGTTGGCAATCTTGCAACGGTGGTTCGACACTATCGCGTACCGTGCGCGAATCAGGGATGGATCGCTTGATCTCGCTAATCCAAAGTCCTGACATCGACATTGTGGTAGCAGCGATTGTCGGAATCGCTGGGTTGGAAACGGCACTCGTAGCAGCACAGGCCGGCAAACGACTTGCGCTTGCCAACAAGGAGTCACTCGTCGTTTCCGGCTCCTTGATGATGGAAGCAGCCAAATCGAGCGGTTCAGAAATCCTTCCGGTGGATAGCGAACATAGCGCTGTTTTCCAATGTTTGCAAGCCGGACGCGAAATGTCGGAGGTCAAACGAATCATCCTGACCGCCAGCGGAGGACCTTTGCGTGATTGGCCAATCGACAAATTATCTGAAGCAACGATCGCGGACGCTTTGTCTCATCCAACTTGGAAAATGGGACGCAAGATCACGGTGGATTCGGCCACGATGATGAACAAAGCCCTCGAAGTCATCGAGGCCAAATGGCTCTTTGATCTTGAACCTGAGCAAATTGCGGTTGTGATACACCCTCAATCCATCATGCATTCCATGGTAGAATTCAACGATGGATCGATCATCGGACAAATGAGCCCTCCTGATATGCGGCTCCCCATTCAGTACGCTTTAACCTACCCAAACCGTGTTCCATCTCCGAGTCCATCGATAGATTGGACTCAGCCTACGCGATTGGATTGGAAACCTGCTGATTTGGATCGCTACCCGGCTTTGCAACTAGGATTCGAAGTTGCAAAAAGGGGCGGAACGTGCGGTGCGGTACTGAACGCAGCCAACGAGGCTTCCGTAGAGCTGTTCCTGGACAATAGAATAAAGTTGACAGAGATTGCGACGATTTGTCGCCAAGTACTAGATCATCATCATTTTTCTCCCTCCCCAACGCTTTCCGAGCTATTGGCTTTGGATCGATGGGGACGCAAAGAAGTTCAAAGATGGATTACATCAAAATGTTAGATATCCTTGCCGCCCAAGATTTAACCTTGCCGATTTCTACAATCGTCGATTTTTTAAGTTCTGCGATGTCGTGGTTGGAGTGGATGCATCCGATGCTTGCTACCGAACCTAACTTCGTACAGCAATGGGCCACACATCTCTACAACATCCTGTTGGTCGCCTTGGGGCTTGGTTTCGTGATTTTTGTTCACGAGCTTGGGCATTTCCTCGCTGCAAAAGCGTTCGGCGTAAAATGCGAGAAGTTTTACGTCGGATTTGATGTCCCAATCAAAATAGGGCCGATCCGATTGCCATCGAAACTGGTTCATTTCAAATGGGGCGAGACCGAGTATGGGATCGGCGCGATACCACTGGGTGGCTACGTCAAGATGCTCGGCCAGGACGACGATCCGCGTCGAGCCGAAGAGGAATTGCAGCGAATTCGGAAAGAGAATCCCAATGCCGCCGCCGACGATCCGGATCGAGTTCAATTGGACCCTCGCTCGTTCCCGGCCAAAAGCGTGGGAGCGCGCATGGTGATTATTAGCGCTGGGGTCGTGATGAATTTGATATTCGGCGTGTTGATGGCTGCCTGGGCTTTTCACTCGGGCGTGAAATACGACCCCGCCATTATCGGAGAAGTCATACCTGGAGACCCGGCGTGGAAAAACGGATTGGTAGCCGGCGATAAAGTCGTGCAAGTTGATCAAGTCAAAGAGCAAGAGCTATCCTTTCGCGATATGTTCATGTCCGTTCTCTTCCACGGATTACGAGATCCAAAAAAGGAAGTTGAATTGGGGTTTGACCGACAGGGAGCCGAGTTCGTTAAGAAGTTTGCAGGGACAACCTCCCATTCCGACCCGAAGAAGGGAATTCAGCATTTAACTCTGGGTCTTCGAAGCGCCGCAATGACTCGAATAAGTAGCGATTCGCCCGTCGGAAAGCAAATACAATTTGGGTTTAAGGATTCGGACAAATGGATGCCCAAGCTACAGAAATCGGACGTTGTTGTTGGCGTCGACGGCGAGAGGCTACCGATATCGAAACACAGTACGGTTCCGATGGAATATGCGTTAAACGAAAAGATGCACCCAAGGTTGAACGAAACCTTAACATTGCAGGTAGAACGCGATGGAAAAACCATCGATGTCGAATGGCCACCTGTTCCCATGAAGAGCTTTGGCTTGCGTTTCAAGCCGGGCCCTGTCGTTGCAGTATTGGCCGATTCCCCAGCCGCCGCAGCGGGCGTTCTCGAAGGTGACGAATTGGTTGAGTTGGATGGCAAGCCGATTGAGGATGCGTTTACATTGCCGCTGATCGTTTCAGCCCTGCATGGCAAGTCCGTTTCGTTGACGGCTGAGCGTAGAGACAAGACACAAATTAAGTTGGATTGGAAAGTACCTGAAAATTTCGTTGTCAGCAGCGGCGAGGGCTCGCTTGCACCCAACGGCTATGAGTTGCCAGGCTCCGGGCTAGTTTATTTGCCGTCCAATGTGGTGAGCGCTGTCGAAGCGTCCTCGTTGGCTGCCAAGAGCGGAATCGGCTCTGGCGATGTAATCAAGCAGTTTCGCTTTGATGGCAGCGGCAAAGATGACTCCGAATATCTGACGAAGGTCCTCGTTTCCGGTTACAAGGCTCTGTTGGAAGAAACGCCATTGGACAAGAGTCATAACATCCAATACTTCCATAATTTGATCCAGTCGTTTCGCACTGGAATGCCGGTGGAAATCAGCTATGAGCACGACGGCAAAGTCGTAAAAGCGCACGGGGACGTACATGCCGAGGCCGATTGGTTTTGGCCGGAACGCGGTGTAAATTTCACGCCACTGCAATTTGAGCACAAAGCAACTACGATGGCTTCGGCGATCATGATGGGGGTCGGAGAAATACGCCGACGGATGGGTAATGTCCTTGAGTTCCTCGAGCTGCTCGTCAAAGGCAAGATGCCTTTCAAAGTGGTAGG
>JAYVBW010000558.1:0-1645 GCA_043750255.1 Pirellula sp. | reverse complement strand
TTTCCTTGTGGCCAAACTCGGCGCCAAGCACTTTGGCAAATGGGTGGCGGATTCGCAGGCTTGGCGTTGGCTTCATTGCTAGAACAGGACGGTTTCTTTACGAAATATGCAAAGGCGGACGAGTCGAATAATCCTTTGTCCGCTCGACCGGCCCATTTTCCGTGTAGTGCAAAGAGTTGCATTTTCCTAATGATGAATGGAGGCCCAAGTCAAGTCGATACTTGGGATCACAAGCCTGAGCTGATTAAACACGCAGGCAAGGCGATGCCAACCGATAAAAAGTTCATCAACTCAGGTGGACGAGCGGTAGGTTTCCTCGCCCCGGCTGTCCGGCCGTTTCAGCCGGGGGGCGAAAGTGGCATCATGGTTTCCGATTTCTTCCCACACATCCGGGAACATGTCGATAAACTGGCGGTCATTCGATCTTGCTACACCGATACGCACGCACATGGATCAGCCTCGGTGCAAATGAACACCGGCAAGCCGATTATCGGTAGGCCTTCTCTGGGAAGTTGGGTTTCCTATGGACTGGGTTCCGAGAATCAAGATCTACCGGGCTATGTGGTCATGCTAGACAAACGCGGAGGACCGATTGGAGGCCAACCGAATTGGTCGAATGGCTTTATTCCAGCTTCCTATCAGGGAACTCTTTTCCGTCCCCAGGGCAATCCAATTTTAGACCTCACAGCGCCTGGTTCACTGACTCGCTCACAACAACGCGAGCAACTCGACCTCTTGGCAAAGTTCAATGCCGAACACTTAACGCAGCGTCCCGGTGGTGCTGAGCTGCACTCTCGGACGGCTAGTTACGAATTGGCCTATCGCATGCAATCTGAGACTCCAGACGCGGTTGATCTAAGCGGCGAGACGGCCAGCACCTTAGCTGCGTATGGAGTGAATCAGTCGCCGACTGCGGAGTTCGGACGCAATTGCCTGATTGCCCGGCGACTCGTCGAACGCGGTGTTCGATTCATTCAGTTGTATTCAGGCGGCGGTCACTTAGAAGAGACTTGGGATGCGCACGAAAGCGTCGAAAAGAATCATGGTCGGCATGCAGGCGAGACGGACCAGCCCATAGCGGCATTGCTTGCGGATTTAGCGCAGCGTGGCCTGCTTGATTCCACCTTGATCGTATGGGGCGGTGAATTCGGACGTATGCCCTTTAGTGAAGGGGTTAATAAGCCTGGGCGAAATCACAATCCGTACGGCTTCTCCATGTGGATGGCGGGAGGTGGCGTCAAGGGCGGAGTGACTTATGGTGAGACAGATGAGCTAGGCTTTGCGGCGGAAACCAACAGGGTGCATGTCCATGATTTGCATGCAACCATCCTGCACTTGATGGGCATGGACCACACTCGGCTGACGTACTTCCATCAAGGGCGTGATGAGCGATTGACAGATGTATACGGGAATGTAGTAACCGCCGTTCTGGCGTAGTACTACTGGCGAGAACGCAGCAATTGCTTCTGGCAATAACTTGATGGCAAGGAAACTATCGGTTCGTCCAAATGGACGTTTGGACGACGACGGCCAACCACCCGTTGATATCCGAGATAGGTTCCGCTATCCGATTGAACGGCATTAATTTCTACTAGATTATTTGGAGCAATTGTCCTGTGCCATTGAAGCCACAATTGCCAACCAT
>JAYVBW010000557.1:0-3240 GCA_043750255.1 Pirellula sp. | reverse complement strand
CACCGTTTTACCGGCATGGTTCTCGACAAGGAAGAGACACGTTCGGATTGGCGAAACCGTCCACTGTCAAACCAGCAGCTCCAGTACGCGGCCCAGGACGTTCGTGATTTGCCGCGTCTTTTTAAAGCACTGAGTCAACAATTAGCGAAACAGGATCGGTTGTCTTGGCTGGAGGAAGAGACGAGACGTCGACAAGAAGAGCTTGCTGAATTCGAGTCGAACGAAAGCTGGTTTCGGATCAGCGGCATTCAAGCGCTTTCGGGAAACTCACTATCGATTGTGCGTGGTCTATGGAATTGGCGTGACTTAAAAGCCAAAGAACGCGACGTTCCGCCAAGAAAAATCTTGCGAGATGATTTACTAATTGAGCTCGCGCGGCGAGGAACTTCGGACGTTCGACGAATGACCTCACTGCGAGGTATGGAACATCGCCACACCAAGCTGTACTTGCCCGAGCTTGCCAAAGCCATTGAGGATTCACTTTTAGAGCCCGCACCCACTTGGCCCAAAAAGCAACGTTATGGAAAAGGTCAGCCAGCAGGTATGCTAACGCAGTTTTTGTCCGCTGCACTTGCATACATATGTCGCACCAAGCGCATTGCACCCGCGATCGTAGCAACGTCAGACGACCTGCGCGATTTTGTAAAGTATCGATTGGAACCACAAAGCGACGACGCCCCCCCCCCATGTTTGACGCTTGGCTGGCGAGCCGAGATCATCGGCAAGGAGCTTGATGAACTATTGGCGGGCAGATTGGGCATGGTATTGGATAACCCGACCAGCGAAATGCCTATCAAATTCTGCCGACCCGAAGAGATCTGAAACACTTCTTTGGATTTTTTCGAGCTGTACGATTAAATTGCGATGAAATTTAATCGATTTGAATAAGCCAAGGTTCTCAGCCGAATGTATTCTTGGCAAAAAGATGGTTGGCAGAAAGATAAACACAAGGATTACGTCTCAAAAGCCGCAGACCGAAGAAGCGATAACTCCGTTCAATCCTAAACGGCGAAGAAAAATTCTAAGAAATGAATCCACGACATGACTTTTAGCTCGGAATCGACTATTTTGATTTGTCATCACTGACAGTATTCCTCAAACGATAAGACCCTTTTCATGTATCTCCAAAGTCCTTGGAAATCGCTTTCCTCTCACTCGCGTATTTTCGCAATTCCGCTCGTGCTGACGGCCTCTCTCGTTTCGTTTACTTTGACCGCTTCAACAGCCACAGCACAAGATCGCCCTCAAGCAACAGAAGGCTGGACGGACAACACGGGCGAAAAAACGTTATCGGCCGAGTTCGTAAAATTGGAAGGTGTCCAATTGACACTTCGCAAGGCAGACGGAAAAGAGATCGTCATCCCGCTCAACAAACTGGATGACAAAAGCCGGCTCAAGGCAAGAGCGATGGCAAAAAACGGTGGCAAAGCTCCACTTGCCAAGAGCACTGAGCCCGTGTCGTTTCCATCGAACCCTACGGCTCAAGAGTTTATGGATATCATTCTCCGCGAGCTCAAGAGTGAAAACCCAATAGTCATTTGGGACGCGTTGCCCGAATCAAAACAGAAACAAGCTCAAGAAGTCGTAAAGCTTGCCGCATCGCGGGTCGAACAGCGGACAATGAATCTTGTTAAGAAGTTCCGCTCTGACTTGCTAACTGCATTGCGAAGCAAGAAACAATTCGTCTTGAATAGCCGTGCCATCCCGATTCCCCCTGACCAAAAAGATGTTCTATCTAAATCGTACGATCCACTAGTCGCAATGATTGAAGCGTACCTCCCGGTTGAATGGTTGGACGCTAGTTATTTGCAACAAGCTGAATTGCGAGACGTTCTTAGCAGTTACGTCCACAATATTGTTCTTAAGGGAAAAGATGTCGAAAACTCGTTGCCTAGCAACAGCCCGTTCAGATCTATGATCAACCGGATGCCATTGGAAGCGAAAGTCGAGAGTGTTTCCTCAAGCGACGCAATGATCTCGTTTGTAGTGCCAGGACAGCCAGAGGTGCCGACCAAGTTTTTGCTCTCCGAACGCCGTTGGTTGCCAGAGGCATTGCTCAATAGTTGGGATCAACAGATGGGGCAAGTGACGGCTGGCCTCGGGCAAGTCGACCCGAAAGTTATTCATCAGACAGTCGGGCAGGGATTGATTTTCGCTAACGGACTTTTGGGAACAATCAGTTCAGCAGAAACGCAACAAGATTTTGACGAAGCTATCGGGCAATTGATGGGCATGGCCCAAATGATGCCGGGGATCGGTGGTGGTGGATTGGCACCTCCTGGCCCAGGCGGCCCAGGCAGACCAGGCGGACCAGGCCGTCCGCAACCTCGTTAGACCACCCTGCGACTCTAAGAGCTGACGGTTTCTTTCTCGTTCGCTTGATTCGCTTCGTGTTCACGCAACACGCGATCGAGTATTCCGTTGACGAATTGGCCGGAGTTGCGATTGCCATATCGCTTTGCAATTTCAATCGCTTCGTTGATGGAGACTCGACCAGGCACGCCACCGTGCATCATTTCAAAGGTCGACATTCGCAAGATGTTGCGGTCGATAGTGGTCATTCGTTTGACCGACCAATTGGCAGCGTGCTTAGTCAAAATCTCATCGATTGCATCGCGATGGATGCGAACTCCACGCAATAGTTGTTGCGCAAAAGCGACAAGGGGCTTGTTGTGAAGCATGCGTTTTGAAACGAATTGATCGGCGATCGCCAACTCTCGCATCGGATTCAGATCCTCTTCGAAGAGTACTTGCAAAACGACTTCTCTAGCGCGGCGACGTGTGGTCATACTCAAACAAATTGGAAAAGAACAGCGGAATACGGAACAATGGAAAATAGTGTACGAACGGTAGTGCTTACTCGATGATTTTGATTCAGTTGCCGTCGCGAGTCAATCAATTAAGGGAAATCGTAGGTGAGGATTTGCAGAGCATTTGGTCCACCTCATTGGACACGATCACTCCGTAATTGATTGCTCCTAACCACCCTGACATGATGATTCCAACTGAGCCAGCGTGGTAAAGTCCTTTGATTTGTTGTGGCAAACCGCGAGAAACCGCGAGCCCCTCGAATTTGGTGCCGAAACTAGCACCTAATTGATGTTTAGTGTAATGATGAAATGTTTGCGGAGTGGCGGCTTCTGCATGTTCGATTTTTTCGCGGCAGTTGGGAACGTATTGTTCTAGAGCATCGAGCGTGGTTTCGACAAGGTCCCGTTTGCTAGCGGTGTATTCTTCTTC
>JAYVBW010000556.1:0-6562 GCA_043750255.1 Pirellula sp. | reverse complement strand
TTCGGATACAGGGCGGTAACGACTTCCCTGATCGGGACTTTCACCCGACAATTCAATCGCCTTCACAGGCGCACTAGCTGCGGGTGACAACCCGCAGATCATGCTAGCAACCCAATGATCCTCCTTAAATATTGCCTAACTCGGACGACGCGTATTTCAGGAATCCTCTTTCACAAATACTATTGGGACAATCGATCTAAAAGGCATTCGATGCGCATTCGTAGGAAACGCTGGCATAAGCTTGCAAGGCAAAGTTGACTCAAATGGTACGGTCGGGGACCTGGATCAAAATCAATTACGCAAAGAACCAAATGCCTTGGTTCGTGTTTACCTATTGGCTATTGGCATGGTTTAATTTTTCGCCATCTGCGATTGCTCAATCGAATGAACAACCAGACGAAGTGCCATTTAAGACTCGCCCCGGCATGTTTTTTGTAAACAGCACAGTCCCTTATAGCTTGCCAACGCAATTCCAATCGTCTCTTCAGTCGCTCTCTGCCAAGCAAACAGGCCAGCTTGCAGCGGAGCGTTGTATAGCCGCCAACTTGGTTTTATCAAACTCAAAATCTCAGTCTCACTATTCCATTTCTTATTGCAAAGATGTCGATTGCGAAAAGGAAATCTTAAATTCATTTCAAGCGGCAATTGCGTTTCGATTGAGGCAGACTGCTTCAGCCAATGCGATGAAGTTGCACTTTGGAATTGCAGCCTGTTTAAAAGCCGAACGGATTTTTGACGAAACTTATGTGCTCATCCATCAGCAAGAAAGAGCTCAATCCGAACTTGTCGAAAAAGGAATACCAATTCCGGATCCGCTGCTCGTCGGGCGGCTCAAGATAATCCTGGAGGACAAGCAGTTAGAAAATCAATCCAAAATCGCAATATTGCGCACGCAACTATCTGCGCTCATCGGCCCAGAAAATGCTTGTGGTCATGCACCCAACGAATCTGATGAAATCGTTCCCAGTGATCGCAGTGCATGCGAACATATCCAACAAGCCCTATCATGCCGTTGCGACCTACTGACAATGAAGCGACTCAGAGGAACCATTAACGCAGAGTCACTAGCAGTATGGGATAGTATTGGAGCTCTCCTCAGTGGAGTGCCAGCAATCGCCAAGCCAAAGTCGTTTTGGTTGAGGATTCTAAAAATTAAGCGAAGTCAAACAGACATTCAAAGTGCGATTGCAGTCCGACGCAAGTGGTTGGATGACTTGATTTCGGAAAGAACAACGCAGATTGAGATGGAGATCGAAGTTGCGTTTGAGAAGAAAAGAACGGCCGCCCTGAGATGGGTAAAGTCAGGTGAGCAGAGTTCCAATTGGGAGACTCGAATTGCCCAACTAGAACAGCTCAGCGAAGTCCAAGGTAACCTGGCAGTCCAGTTTGAGGCCAAACTGAATCGATTGCAAGTCAATGGCCAAAGAATAGAGCGTTGGGTGGAATGGCAGCAAGCAAATGTTGATTTGACGCTCGCAATCGGCTGCGATTTGTAAAAATGCTTGCAATTGCTTCCTTTTCTTGGGTATGACCGACGCTCGATTGCGAATATATTGCGCAGTCGAATTTTTGAGTCCGCGAATTGTGCCATGGGCTCGTTTCCAACTGAGTTTGAGAGTTTTTCGCTGAATGCCGCAGATTACTATCCAAGAATTGACCATTGGCTATCGAGGTCCAAGTCTACTGTCCGAGGTTTCTTGCAGAATCGAGCCAGGCGAAAAAATCGGATTGCTAGGGCGTAACGGCAGTGGAAAAACCACTTTCATGCGACTGATTTCCGGCCAAGAGCAAGCTCAGTCTGGCACGATCGAAATGACTGAAGGTACGCGGGTTGCGGTGTTACCTCAGGATGTGCCTCTCGATATTGTCGGCACCGTTGAGGAGATCGTCGCTCGAGGCTTGCCCGCTGAGATGGAGGAATTGGAAAACCATTGGCAGCGTGATCAACTTGTTGAGCGGATATTGTCGCAGATGGAATTGGACGGAACTGTCCAATTTCAAAGTCTTTCGACCGGGATGAAACGTCGTGTTTTGCTGGCTCAAGCGATCGTGAGCAAACCGGAAGTCTTATTGCTCGATGAACCGACGAACCATTTGGACATTGATGCAATTACGTGGCTCGAAGGATTTCTAAGTTCACTACCCAGTACTTTACTTTTCGTAACGCACGACCGGGCGTTTTTGACTCGGCTCGCGAAACGCATTTTGGAGATAGACAGAGGGCAACTCTTTGACTGGTCCTGTGACTATCCAACGTTTTTAAAACGCAAGGAACTGGCGCTTCATGCCGAAGAAAAACAACAATCGCTTTTTGACAAGAAACTAGCACAAGAGGAAGTTTGGATTCGTACCGGGGTCAAGGCTCGTCGGACTCGCAATGAAGGTCGCGTTCGAGCCTTGGAAGCGATGCGATCTGATCGCGCTCAACGACGGAAGACTGAGGGAAGTGTTACGATGCAAATCGATGCAGGCGAGCGAAGCGGTATGCTCGTAAGTAGCCTCACCGGCGCATCGTTTGGTTATGGCCAAAACGTTATCATTCCACCGCTCGACTTAACAATTATGCGTGGTGACAAGGTCGGAATTATCGGTCGAAATGGTGCAGGCAAGTCCACACTGCTCAAGGGGTTGCTTGGTAAACTTGCACCATTGCAGGGAACTGTTAGGCAAGGTACCAAGCTTGAGGTGGCTTACTTCGACCAGACAAGAGAAATTCTAGATCTGGACAAGACCGCTGAGGAAAACGTTGGGCTTGGAAAGTCCATGATCACTGTCAATGGCAAGACAAAGCACATCATCGGTTATCTGCAAGACTTTCTTTTTACGCCAGAGCAAGCTCGATCGTCGATTAGGTTTTTCTCAGGTGGTCAGCGAAACCGGCTGCTCTTGGCCAAACTCTTTGCTCGGCCCGCCAACATGCTCGTGATGGACGAACCGACCAACGATCTGGACACCGAGTCGCTGGAACTGCTCGAAGAACGTTTGGTCGATTATGAAGGAACCGTCCTCGTAGTGAGCCACGATCGTTCGTTTCTCGACAACGTGGTCACTAGTACGATTGTTTTTGAGCAAGACGGGATCAAGGAATACGTGGGTGGTTACGACGATTGGCTCCGACAGCGTCAGTCGGGCAAGAAGGCAGTCGCCCTTGCTGAAACAAACCGAAAGACAACTGTTGCAATGCCTGCGTCTAAGTCTACTTCGTCGCAGTCCGAATATGGCGGCGAGTCTGTTGCGACTGCTAAAAAAATGAGTTTCAAGGAAAAGCACGAGCTAGAAAAACTGCCATCGCAAATCGAGCAATACGAAGCGGAGCAACGATCTATTCACGCAAAAATGGCAGAGCCTGCGTACTTCAAAAAAGCGCAAGCACAAATAGTAAAGGACCAACGTCGACTGAGCGACTTAGACGACATGTTGGTTCAGTCCTACGCTCGCTTGGAAGATTTTTTGGCCAGGGATGCATAAGTGGGTTAGGTATGCCGCCTTGTTTTACCCTACAAAAGGTCATCTAAGGCGGTGCCGTTTCCGCAGACAGGTCAGTCTTTAAAATGAGGTTAACCCAGGAGAATTAGAGTTGCCAAGGAAGTCTTTGTAGGCCGAAGCCAGTAGCGGACGTTTACGCCATCGCGGATGCAGTATCGCACACGACGAGTCCATACACCCGGACCCGGTTAAGAGCCTAAAAAATTCAGTCGCGACATTCGTACACGAGGAACTACCGTTGCAAACAAGCCAAGCTCAAATCGTATTTCAACAGACCTACTGTTACGTTCGAGAAACTGCACTTCTCGAGAGTACCCTCGCGCTTCTAGAGTGGGACGAGCGGACAGGACTGCCCGGCCTTGCTGGCGAGAATCGTGCTGAGCAAGTCACTTTCTTGAGTGGGTTGGTTCATCAACGCAAAACGAGTCCAAAATTCGGCGACTGGCTCAATGAACTTGCTCTATCCGAGTTGGCCATTCAACCGAACAGCCCAGTCGGTGCATCTATACGGGGCATGAAGCGAGACTTCGACAAAAACATTCAACTACCTGAATCTTTGGTAAAACGAATCGCTCATGCTGTAACAGTCGGCCAACAAGTTTGGTCGGAAGCAAAGCCGAAAAACGACTTTGCCGCGTTCCTGCCGCACCTCGACTCGATCGTCCAGCTTCGGCGTGAGGAAGCCTCCATTCTGTGCAATGGATCGTCTTGCCATTACGACAGCCTACTGGATCAATACGAAGAGGATGCCAAGACTGATGAGGTCGCAGTCGTATTTGCCGATCTTCGAAAACGTCTTGTTCCATTGGTTCAAGAGCTGACCCAATCCAAATCGAGGCCGGATGGGAAGTCAATTGCAGGAGTATTTGAACTCTCAAAACAAAAGGAGTTCTCGCGTTGGGTAGCCAAACAGATCGGATTCGAATTCGGACGAGGTCGGCTCGATGAAACCGACCATCCGTTTTGTACAACACTGGGCCCAAATGACCATCGTATTTTGACTCGTTATTATGACGACTCGTTTAGCTGTGGCCTCTATGGCACGCTTCACGAAGCGGGGCATGGCATGTACGAACAGGGACTGCCAATTGAATGGTTTGGATTGCCCGCCGGGTGCGCGGCGTCACTCGGAGTGCATGAGTCGCAGAGCCGTCTCTGGGAAAACATGATCGGACGCTCTAAGGAATTCTGGCAATGGTGCCTGCCACATGCCAGAACATGGTTCCCACAGTTGAACGCTGTTTCCGTCGACTCGATCTATGCGGACTTGAACCGGGTGGAGGCGAGTTTGATTCGAATTGAAGCGGATGAGGCAACTTACAATCTGCATATCCTGCTCCGGTTTGAACTGGAGCGTGAACTGATCGATGGCGATTTGCAATGTGTGGATTTGCCGACGGCCTGGTCGGATCGCTATGAATCCTATTTGGGAATCCGGCCCAAAAACGATAGCGATGGGGTCATGCAGGATGTACACTGGGCAGCAGGATTGATCGGCTATTTCCCAACTTATACCCTCGGAAATATCTTCGCAGCTCAGCTCATGAACGCCGCTTGCGACGACTTGGGGGATTTACCGTCCATGATTGCGAGGGGGGAATTCCAACCTCTTTTGCAATGGCTTCGAACCAAAGTGCACCAACACGGCCGTTGCCTGAAACCAACCGAACTAGTAGCGAACGCAACAAGATTACCCATTTCCTCCCAACCGTTTATCGATTATCTCACCGAAAAACTGACTCCTTTGTACCGGTAGCGCTTTTTGCGAATTGGGAACTAATTTGGCCACGAATTCGTCCGTTAGTACAGTACCAAATCAAGCGGAGGAGACTGCATTGATCGATTGTATTGTTTCGGGCCAATCATCAAAATTCGAAATCCTCGTTGCCAATTACCAACAGAGGATCTATGCGACGCTGCTTGGAATGCTCGGAAATCGCCATGACGCAGAGGATGTGACTCAAGAGACCTTTTTGACGGCTTTTCGTAAGTTGGATCAATTTGAGCGTCGATCGTCGTTTTACACATGGTTGCACAGGATTGCTTTTAACACAGCGATTGATTTGCAGCGGCGAAAAAAACGAACGAAAAATCATGTCGGCAGTGCCGAGATGATCGATTCATCGGAGTCAGGAGACAGACAGGTTGAGTCGCCCTCATCGATCGTCATCGCCAAAGAAACTGTCAGTCAAGTGCAATTGGCATTGGCTCGGCTCGATGCAGAACGCCGAAACATTATCGTGCTGCGAGACTTGCAAGGAATAGACTATGCCGAAATCGCTTCCATGCTGGATATTCCAGTGGGAACCGTTCGTAGCCGGCTTCATCGCGCTCGAATCGAACTGCGAGGGATCATGAACGCCATGGGAATTGGGCAATCCGCTGACAATCATTCGCAGTCGAGCGAGGCCGCTTTGAAAAATCACGTCGTTACAACTGCGAGGAATCAGCTATGAATCCTCAGTTTGACGAAGTCTTGCTGACCGCTTATTTAGATAATGAGGTAACCGACGAGGAGCGTGCGAGTGTTGAAAAACAACTGCAATCGTCCGAGGCGTCCCGGAAACTTTTAGAAGAATTGCGCTCTGTTCGAAATCTCGTTGCCCAACTGCATTTATCACAGCCGGCTCGCCGTTTTCAGCAAGGGCCATGGAATGAACCTGTATTACCTGAAGTCAACGACGTCACCCGTTCCGTGGGCACACCCAGGGTTGTCCTGAAGGAAACTCGCTGGTATCAGCGGATACCGCTTCAACGGCTTGCAAGTTTAGCGGCATTGTTCGCAATTGCAGTCTCCGCCAGCGTTTTCCTGATGGGACCGAACACCAAATCAGTCAGTCGCATTTCCGAGAGTGGGAGAACGGAAACCGCAAGTGACGCGAAAGTTGATCCAAGCCGATCTTTATCGCCAGCAATGTCAAACACTGGAAGGGCGGCGGGATCGAAATCAGGAGTCGACGGCCTAGCTGATGACGTGCAGCCAGTAGTGGAAAACTTCGTGAAACTCGACAGCTCTGGAATGCCTGGGAGCAACGAGTTCAAGAAGGAGATTTTTTTTCGCTATCGTGCCAATACG
>JAYVBW010000555.1:0-3613 GCA_043750255.1 Pirellula sp. | reverse complement strand
GACGAGACGTGTACCTGTTGAGTGGTAAAGTCCCCATATTGGGAGTAACGCACGATTCCTTGATCTCTATGCTTAGTCTAGGGAGATTTTCCGAACTTTGCATGGATCCGAAGTTTAACGAGTTTGTTCGCCTTTTGGCTCAATGCATTTCACCGGATGCCAATGACAAGCCGCGTTCGATGAGCGAGGAGCAAGCGGAAAAATGGTGGCAAGAAAACGAGCAAGACTTGATCGCATCCGCAAGAGCAAAGGATGCGTCAGCCACCTAGCTGCGGCGCTCTCCACACGCTCCAATCCCTCGAAACAGTCCGGATCATCGAAGGGAAACGCTAAAGAATGATTCTCATCCCGATGCGAATACCAGACAATAGCCAGTGGTGTTGTTTTCGCTCAACCACGAAGAATCTCTATCACACCATTGAACTGGATCCTACAATTTCTGCCGAATGTGTTTATACTTGGTGCATCGCAAGCGAGGTGTAAAATGGAAAGTATTGAACTGAGAGCAATATTCAGAAACGGTCATTTTGATCCCATCGATCCAGTAGTGCTGCCAGAGGGTTCTGAAGTTATCATTACGATGGTGGAACAGGTAGTCGCATCAGCGCACGTCGAAGCGGCCCAGCAGCGTGTCTATGAATCCCTTTTGCGTAGTTACGACACGGGGCAGTCCGATACTGCTGCTCGGCACAACGAGCATCAACCTTGAGGCAAATATTTCTTGATACGGTTGGGCTTATTGCGTTGTGGGATTCTTCGGACCAATGGCACTCCTCCGCTTTGATCGCAATTCAGCAGATCATCACCGACCGAGTAGAAACAGTGACAAGCGATTTGATACTGTTCGAGTGCGGAAATGCTGCTGCTCGTAAGCCGTATCGTGGCGAGGTTGTATCGATGAGACAAGACTTAATTCGAGCGAAGGGATTGGTCGCGGCCACGCCTATTGATATCGAATCGGCCTGGAACGCCTAGGAACGCCGCGAGGCGGCCGGCGCTGGTGTCGTTGACCAACTTTCCTTTGTCATCATGCGGCGAATGGGAATCACGGAGGCATTCACGAACGACGAACACGATCGCGCGGCTGGGTTTGTGACATTGTTCTGACGCTTCGCAGTCAGCACGGATCATCAAGCTGTATTCAACGAATCAGGAAGCGCGGAAATGACCGATAAAAAATACGATTCCATCGCAGCCATGCTTAGCGACGTCTCCGACGATCTGCATCAGACTGCGTTACGTTGTGAGGCAAAACAGGACGATTATGAAACAACTCACCCAAATACAGATCTCCGGTTTTCGTTCGATTAAGGATGCATCGATCCAGTTGCGTCCGCTCAATGTTCTGATCGGTCCCAATGGTGCCGGAAAATCGAATCTGATCGATTTTTTTCGCTTGATGAATTACGCCTAAACGCGAGGATTTCAAGACCCATATCTGCGCGAGGGAGGACCGGCTTCTGCCATTCTTCACTTTGGTCCGAAGGTCACTGGAGTCGTTCGTGGAGAAGTTTAGTTCAACCGAAACGGTTTACAAAGAGCTTTCGTCACGTCCTGTTCGAAGAGTGTCATCCCAAAGCTGACGACATTCCTTGTCAGTCCAGGAATAAGTTCGTTGGTAGATCGGAATCACGAACTGGGGGGACTTCTTTAGAAACTCGATTAGTTTGGCTTCGGTGGCTTTCATTCTGTGTCAGTTTCTGTGAGTTGTATTAATCCGCTACGATCAAGGCATTCAAGGAACGCCTTCTTCAGGAAATTGCAGTGAACCCAGGGTGCGTTGGTCGCAGACGCTAGTTCTGCATCAAGCATCTGCCTTGGCGTCAAATCGTAAGTCATGCACTCATTCAAGACGCGGTTTTGCCAGTCGATGCCACCGTTCCTACTGTTGCACTTTGCCGCGTAGCGACTCTCGATTCCAAACATTTCATTCCACGTCGCTGCTTCTACTGGAAAAGTGTTCGAGCTGACTGTGACCTGGATAGAGCTTTGCGTGCGTCGTGTCGACCAGTCGTTTGGAAGTCGGAAAGTCTTAGTTGCTACCTTCGCCCCAGGTTTTGCGGGGGCGAAGGGCTGGGGATGAGGGGGCTGAGTTGTGATGCGGTCTTGTAGGCCTATCGCTGCGATCGAATACCCCTCACCCCCGACCTGGCCTGATGAAAATGTTTTTTCAGGGTTTCCTTGCTAACACGGCTTGTCGAACGTGAATTCGCGATAGGCCATCACTTTCTTGGAGGCCAATGTGGCACCCAATTTGTCGGTCACCCATTGCTTCATTTTCTTGACTGTGACGTTTCTTAAATTTTCGCGAATGAGCTCTGGAGTGCAATCGGTCATCATTGTTGGCATGGCTGCAATGAGACTCGTGAATCCGCCTTTGCTGTGTTGTCCTTCCAGACTTTTGAACAGTCCAAAGGATGACTCAAGTATCTCCGTTGATAGCCACGTTCGCTCGTCGGCTGAATGACACTGCTCAGATTCCTTTACAAATGCAATCAATTGCGAAGACATCGATTCGCTAAGATCACAACATTCCCAATCCTTCGATTTTAGGCTATCAAGGGCCAACTTTAGGTCATCAGATGCCCCGCGATATAACCCTTGAAGATTGATGAATTTCAAGCTCTCAAGCATCACATCTTGGCAACGATTCCAACTGGCTAAGTCCGTTCGGAATCCATGAAGCCAGCCGAGTTTCTCGTTCATCCGCTCTGGACTTACCTCCCGTCTTGATTTGGATAGACCATCACTCAAATGGTATGAGACCATCTGCCCCCATCGCAGTGTCGGTCCAAGATTCATAAACCTCGCTTTGGGTTTCTGTGGCGGCGGTGTAAAGTGACTCAGTTCGGTCTGTTGAATCGAACTGCGTGTCCGCCCAAGATGCGATAGATAATCTTTAAATCGATCGCTCTTGCCTATGAGCCGCTCAAATACATTCGCCGCATAGTGCTTCATGTCTCGCAGTACAATGACTTCTTTGCCCGGTTTTCCCAACGTATCAGCGCTTTCACGAAGCTCGACCGCGCCGTCGGTAAGCAGATAACGTGGCGGTCCAATTCTTTTGGCTAGCATCTCGTACTGCTCACGAACATCTTCTCGTTTCCAATCCGTGCCCGGGACAACCGCCAAGACGGTCATGTCTTCGTGGCGAAGTGTACTTCCGCGCGGAGGCAGCTCTGAGGCACGAATACCGATGATTTGTAAAACCTTTTCCTTACCTATCTGGTTGGAATGGTCAGCCATCCAAATCCAATCGTCCGATGCTTGGACCGGCTTTTCTAACTCTGCGATGCCAACACGACAGGCCCAGCTACGCATCGAATCCCAAGTCGGAATCTCCGTCTTGATTTGGAGCCACTGGAAAATAATCTCGAGTGCTCTCCTAGCCGGTCTAAAGCCCAATGACTTGGATAGGTTTATACAGAGCGAAATCATCTTGGGACCATACGAATGATGTGGCAGCGGTAGATCGCTCTTAAGGGTGATCGGTTGTGTGTGGAGTTGCTGAATTTCGAGATGGGCATGGCGAAGTAGCTGCTGGGCTTGATCGAGTTCTTTCTGTGTTTGCTTCACCCGACTGACAAGTTGTTCGTTTTGTGTTTTGAGTTCA
>JAYVBW010000554.1:0-3527 GCA_043750255.1 Pirellula sp. | reverse complement strand
CCAAAGCGGCGCAGGGCCGACCCCAAAGCGCGACGCGATCGAAGCAATCAACGTTGCAGTCGTGTAACCGAGGGATTGAGCCAGCGTCATCGAAGCGACCCCCATAACGCTCGGATTCATTCTGTGAGCATGTTCGTTGGTCGAGATTTGAAAAGGGCAATTAAGCGCCAACGCTAACGCAAATAAACCTAGCATTCCGAAGCCTTGTGTAGCCATTAAGCAACCACTGAACAATAAAATCCAGCCAAGCGGACCAACAAACAATAGCTGCCTCCTCAAGCTCGGGATAAATGGCATTGCACTAAGCACCGCGATTTCAATCGCAACCGCGCCGGCGAATACAAAGTATCCGTAGTTTCCATAGGTTGTTGTCAAGAATTCGTGAGCATAGAGTCCGTACGACATCTCACAAATCGCAACCATCCAAACGAGCAACAGTAGACCAAACCATTCTAGGCGATCGTCGCTCCACACCGTTGTCCTGAATGCATTCGGAAGAGCTATCCCAGTTGGCTCAGGCAAAGGAATCGACGCGTGAGTTGGCTTAGGCGATGGCAAACAAACCCATGCAAAGAAGGCAACAATCGAATGACACACACTGATGGTCGCACCGATAAATATGTGGTATTCCGCGACAGACTCCGCACTGCTTCCCAAAAAACCCATCAGGAGCAACGCGACCATATAACCGGCGGAACCTGCGGCCCGAACGGTGTATGCATGCGATCCCATGGTGGAGACGCCGATGTGATTCAGCAAAGTCATTGTGCTTGATTGAACACATCCCAGCAGCAACATACACATCGCAATATCTATCACGGGCCCGAGGATGACGTTGCCGAGTGTGGTCTGATGCATTCGCCAGCCCAACAACAATTGCAAAAAAGCAACTCCGACAGCAGCACCGAAGAGAACCAGTCGCGGAGACTTGGTCCATCCACGCGATTCAGCGTACCGAAAAAAGAAATAGGTGATACAGGCCGCAATGGGTGCAATGCTAGCCACCAAACTCGCGGATGATGGCGTCAGTACTTTTCTTAAATGGGTTTGCAAAGGGAAAGAACTGAATCCCAAAGCGAGAAAATGCACGAAATAAGTCGCACCAGAATAAAAGATTGAAGAGGCCGTTCGTTCCGTCGGCAGAGCGCTGGTATTCACAGGTTATCCAAATTAATTAGTGGCTTGCTCAATCACGTCCATGCACCTCCTATCTTGCATCAACCTGCCGTCTACGTCCAGGCACATTCAACGACAATTTTAGAGTGAGGATTAGGCCCAAGGGGAATGAAGTGCCCGATGGACTCCGCTATATTGCACTTGGTTCGGACTGTCCCAGTGGTTCGAGACCGAAGCAAAAAAAGTAATGAACCTGCTTCTTGACTCCATCAGGCCGACCCGCTATCCTTGGAATCGGCAAATTTAATAGAGGAGTCTCGGAATTAATAAAAACAATAACAGGGCAGCCAGTTCTCATGGGGCGGTGCACATCCGATCGCTCAAGGTGTTTTACGATGTCGTTCGGCGGCGGAGTTTTTCCCAAGCAGCCAGCGATCACGGAATGACACAGAGTGCGGCCAGCCAAAGTGTGCAACATTTAGAAGATTTTCTATCGGTTCAGTTGATCGATCGAACCAAAAGGCCTTTCGTTTTGACTGCGGAAGGGCAGAAGTTTTACGATGGCTTGGCCGGAGTTTTGCGCCAGTTTGATTCGTTGGTAGACGAGGTGCGGCTGGGGGGAACCACATCAGGTGAGGAAGTTACCGGTCATGTCGTGGTTGCATCGATCTATTCCATTGGCCTTAGTTATATGCCAGTTCTCGAGGAGAAGTTTCAAAAGAACTATCCCTCGGCGAGCTTTGCATATCAACTTGCTCACCCGCACGAAGTTTACAGGATGGTTGAGCATGGAACTGTTGACTTTGGCATGGTTAGCTACCCGGACCAAAACCACCCTTCATTGCAAACGACTTTGTGGCGTCACGAACCGATGATCCTGGTCGCGTCACCTCGGCACCGGCTTTCTACTTTGGGTCGCATTTCGCCAGAAGCACTCTCGCAAGTCGGTTTAGTGGCTTTTGCAAACAACCTACGCATCCGGCAAGAGATCGACAAGGAGCTGCGTAATTTAGGTGTAACGATGCGTGTGGTTGTTGAGTTGGACAATATCGATTCGGTAAAGCATGCAGCCATTGTCAACAGCGGCGTTGCATTCCTGCCCATGTTGACCGTTCAAAGTGAGTTGGCGTCGGGTTCGCTGAAAAAGATCGAGTGCGATCGACTCGAACTGACTCGTCCTTTGGGCATCATTCAACGACGGGAAGTGACCTTAAGTCGAGCGGCACGAAGCTTCATGGATATCTTGATGAAGAATCGCGTTTGGGATCAAGAAAATGCCAAGCCGCCCGAGGACACGAAACCGAGCAACGTGGATCCGTCAGATAGCGATTCTGCTATCAACGGCCCATCAAACCCCAATCCTTTCATGGCATCTTAATTGCAGCGCCCCCCTAAAGTTGCACTTGATTAAGAACGAACATCGAACGAAGACATAGAAACAGGATTCAATAGAGTATGAACGCACCATTTGGATTTCCCGAAAAGCAGGGCCTATACGATCCTGCACTCGAAAAGGATTCGTGCGGTGTCGGCTTCGTTGCCCATGTCAAGGGCAAACCAAGTCACCAGATCGTGCGAGACGCCGAAACGATCCTCAAGAGCATGTATCACCGAGGTGCTTGCGGTTGTGAAACCAACACCGGTGACGGTGCGGGTATTCTCGTCGGCATGCCGGACAAGTTCCTCCGCCGAATTGCATTGAGTGAACTCGGAGTCGACTTGCCACAAGCTGGCCTCTATTCCGTTGGTAATATTTTTTTGCCACAGGATGCAACTGAGCGCGACCATTGCAAGCAAACAGTGAACCGGTTGATTGCGAGCGAAGGCCAAAGGCTTTTGGGATGGCGTGCTGTTCCGCAATCACCAGACGCCGCGGACATTGGCCCCAGTGCGAGGACGGCAGAGCCGATAATTGAACAAGTCTTTATAGCTGCTAAAAATGGACTGAACAATCAAGAGTTCGAACGCCAACTCTATTTGATTCGAAAGCAAGCCAGCCATCTCTTGCGCACCGACAAAAACCTTAAGCAAGCGACTCTTTTCTATGTCTGCAGTCTGTCGACGAAAACACTCATCTATAAAGGCATGCTCACGCCGGCCCAAGTCGTTCCCTACTACGCGGATTTGAGCGACCCAGACTTCGAGACGCATTTGGCCATGGTCCATTCGCGATTCTCAACTAATACGTTTCCTAGTTGGGATCGGGCTCAGCCATTGCGATTCATGAGCCACAATGGCGAAATCAATACCGTCAGGGGCAATATCAATTGGATGCAAGCTAGACAAGGAATGGCAGAAAGCTCCGTCTTTGGTAACGATCTGAAAAAGCTATTTCCTGTCGTCGAGCCGCACTGCAGCGACTCGGGGACATTCGACAACGTTTTAGAGTTTCTGCTCCTCAATGGCCGCAC
>JAYVBW010000553.1:0-4745 GCA_043750255.1 Pirellula sp. | reverse complement strand
TGCACTTGATCGCCATGACTCATCCAGACGTCAATTTCATGCGGGAAGCCAGCGAATAGTTTTTCCATCGATGCAATTTCGAGACGGGATCGGCCAAATTCGCGAGCCGGGCATTTTTCGACCGCACCGCCAAGGGCTTGCGAGGCGAGTTGCATCCCGTAGCAAATACCCAAGATAGGCACGCCGAGCGAAAAAATGCGAGGATCGCATTTCGGGGCATTTTTTTCGTAAACACTGGCCGGGCCGCCCGAAAGGATAATCGCAGAGGGCTTGCGAGCCATGATCACCTCGGCCGAGACGTCGTGCCGGATTAGTTCGCAATAGACATTTTGGTCTCGAACCCGGCGAGCGATGAGCTGTGCGTACTGGGCACCGAAGTCGAGAACAAGGACGCGCTCACTGAGAAGATCGTGGGAGACGTTGTTGGTTGTTTCGGGACTTGAAGCCCCATTGGAACGGTTATTCATGGATGAACATGCTAAAAGTGCCGGCCGGTTATGGTCCAAGCATCAAAAAATGGAAAACCCAAGAGTATAGCGACTTTTTGATTGGCGGCTACCCAATTTAGCTTTATGTCGTATGCCAAAAGGCGTAAGCAGAATAGGCAATTGGTACAGGCTATCTTCATTACCTAGGAGTCGAGCGTTACTAGTTGCTACAATAGGTGCTCTTTGATTGAAAAACCTCCCCAATGGAATTGAACCGAATGCGACTAGAACTTTCACTCACCATTGCCGTCTTCGCTTGCTTTTGCAACTCGACTTGTTTTGCCGAACGGCCAAGCCAAATACCCCTTTGGACGAATGGCGCTCCAGGTTCCGTCGAACGCATGTCGGAAGAAGAAAAAGAAGACTTGGGGCCGGGCAAGTGCAACGTCACGAATATCCACAACCCGTCCATCACTCCCTATTTGCTGACCAAGAAGGGGTCAAGCGTCGCGGTCGAGCCAACACCTGCCATATTGATTTGCCCAGGCGGCGGTCACCGAATGCTGTGCCTGGGACATGAGGGGTATGATCTTGGCCAATGGTTTGCCGATCATGGGATAGCAGCCTTTGTTTTGAAAAACCGATTGGCGAGGGAAGCTGGCTCGACATACACCGTGGACGAACATGCAATGGCTGACACTCGGCGTGCATTGAGAATGATTCGAAGCAAAGCCAAAGAGTGGAATGTCAATGTTGCGAAACTAGGCGTGCTGGGATTTTCGGCAGGGGGCGAACTTGCTGCTTTGGCTGCGATGGAATCAGACGATGGCAAAAGTGACGCTAACGACCCAATCGAACGCATGGGAAGCCGGCCCGACTTTCAAGTGCTAATTTATCCCGGCAGCTCAGGCCGTTTTACAGTTCGAAAAGGAATGCCACCGGCCTTCATTGCATTGGGAGCAAAAGATCGCGATGATATCTCTATAGGAATGGCGCAGCTTTACTTGAAATACAAAGCTGAAGGGGTTCCAGCGGAGTTGCACGTGTATTCCAATGCTGGACATGGATTTGGATATAGAACTGGCAGCACAGGCGGTGCGGGAGATTGGCCGTTGCGTTTACGTGAATGGATGATCGATAGTGCGATTATGCCGAAGGACTGAGTGCCAATCCAACGGATCACTTTCTAAGGACGTTACCGAGTGAATCGAAGTCAGGCGTTAAAGTTATTGACGGAGTGCACGGGTGACGACATCTGGTCGATCGAATATTGTCGCAAGCGTCAGGTTCCTGAAGCTTGGATCAACGAGCTTCGCGACGCTTACGAGAGCGGATTCGACTCTAACAATCAAACCATCTACTATCGGAACGAGGTGGTAAATCAATTCGAAGGAATCCGGGACGTTGATCTTGCATGCAAAATTGGTCAATTGCTTAAGGTAAATGTTCCTCGCATCGTTCAGCAACAGAACTCACGTACCGGCGTCGTTCGAGAAATCCGCGAAGCCATTGAAGAGGGCGATACTTGATAAAACACTTTGGGCCGGTAACTTCGTTCGCGGGGACTGCTCACCCTCGACTTGGCTTGATCACGATGTACTGGGAGTATTGAGATTTGCAATGATTGGGGAGCGATCGACCACATTTAGAATAGACCAGGTATTAGACGTGATCGCACTTTTTGCATGTATTGCTGATATTCTGGATCTTGGCCGAGAAGTCGCTCTTCAGCAAAGATGCGAGGAATCTTGATCGTGTAGAGAATTGCGAAGACGCACAGATTCCATAGGGTTGGATTGAGCAAAAAGTATCCAGTGTGCAACAGGACATAGCCCATGTAGATCGGGTGCCGGACCAAACGATATGGGCCGGACATGCACAATCCTCGATTGGCGGCGACCACTCCGAAACGTCGCCCCAAGGTGAGTTTGGAAATGAGTTGAGTGGAGAGTCCAAGGATCGTTAGTATGATTGCGAGTTTATCCCAGGCGTGAGTGTGCCCTGGAAAAGGACGAGCTAACAGCGACAGGCAAGTCGCAGAAAAGGCCAGCGCCCAATCGCCAGGACGCAACGACAGGTTTTTCGCGCCGCGTCGAAATAAAACCATGAATACCATCATTGTTTCGGTGATCAGCAACATGACGTCACCGATGACCACGCTTTGGCCAAAGTGGATCGCGTTTCCGATGGAAACCAAAAGGGCTTGTAGGAAACTACTAAACAAAAGCAGGATTGCTGCACGTTCCAATGTGTCCAAAACCCTGGACCGGATCACTGGATCTGTCCACCAAGTTCGCCATGCATCTGAACAGGCAAAACTGGGTTCATTGCTTGACGGTATTGAGGTTGGCATAATTCGCTGCGGTTCGGTGCCACTAAAAGATTGAACATAGATTGGGAGCCCCTGGCCAGAGTATCGCACGGCCCAGGGGGGCATGCTACGGTTGGATTCGTCTGGATTCGTCGATTCCCGTCGCACAAAAGTTACCTCGCTGCTTCGCCCACGTCTTCGAAACTCCCGGAATTGCCCCCCAAAACTCAAGGATTATCTGAAGATTGCCGGATTTTCCGATTGTGCTGGCTTTTTAAAAGCGCGTTTTGGCTTTAACAATCGAAAAGGGTGGTTACACTATCCGCAGACACTTTTCATTTCAGTACTTCATTCTCGATATTCCATTCGAGGGAGGTTGTTTCGGTGGCTTCGGGCAAATATCTATTTACGAGCGAATCTGTTTCCATGGGTCACCCAGATAAACTGGCTGACCGAATCTCCGACAGTGTGTTGGACGCTCTTTTGGCGCAAGACCCCATGAGCCGCGTCGCTTGTGAGACAGTTGTAACTACGGGATTGGCGCTAATCGTCGGCGAAATCACGACCAAAGCGATCGTGAACTACTCGGATATCGTTCGACAAGCCATTCTCGACGTCGGATACGACGACGACGAAACGGGCATTTCCGGCCGAACTTGCAATGTTATGGTCGCGTTGGACCGTCAAAGCCCCGACATCGCCATGGGTGTCGATAGTTCCGCCGACAACAAAGATATCGGTGCTGGCGACCAAGGACTCATGTTTGGCTACGCTTGCAATGATACGCCTGAGCTCATGCCGCTGCCGATCGCGTTGGCACACCGAATCACCAACCGGTTGACCGAAGCTCGTTTTAAAAAGGAAGTGAACTGGCTCCGACCGGATTCCAAAAGTCAAGTTACCGTTGCTTACGATGGCTTCAAGCCGATCGGCATCAACAACGTGGTCGTATCTACCCAGCATGCTCCAAGCGTTACGCACAAAGAAATCCGTGAATTTGTGATCGAAAAGATTATCAAGCCGTGCTTGCCACCGGCCATGATCACGAACGACATCACCTACCACATCAATCCAACTGGAAACTTTGTGGTCGGTGGACCGCACGGTGACAGCGGTTTGACCGGTCGAAAGATCATTGTTGATACGTACGGTGGATGGGGACGACACGGCGGTGGAGCGTTCAGCGGCAAAGACCCAACCAAGGTGGATCGATCAGCAGCTTACATGGCTCGTCACGTCGCAAAGAACATCGTTGCGGCAGGCCTAGCTGATCGTTGCGAAATCCAACTCGCTTATGCAATCGGTGTCAGCAAACCAGTAAGCGTTCGAGTCGACACTCAGGACTCTGGCAAGGTCAGCGATGAACGCATTTGTGAAGTTGTCCAAACGTTCTACGATCTGACCCCGCGCGGAATCATCGAGTACTTGAATCTTCGACGACCCATTTACAGTAAGACTGCTGCTGGCGGCCACTTTGGTCGTTCGGAACCAGAATTCACTTGGGAAGACACTTCGAATGCAGCCAAATTAGCTGCTGCTGTTCGTGGCTAGAGCGGTGGTAACCAACCCCCGATCTGAACTCGGGGAGTTATTCATGCCCTCGGCTTTCTGCCGAGGCTTTTTCTTTTAGTCACCATGCAAAGCCCACCCGGCATCACCTCCCGAATCCTAGCGGTCATCAAGATTGCATTTCTTATTGCAATTGTTGCGTATTTGATTGCAACTTTTCCCAAAAAGAACTGGGATTCGTTGATGCAGCAAGACAAGAACTGGTTCCTGCTCGGCCAAGCTTTTATCATCATTCTGATCGCGCATTTGTTTACTTTTTGGCGGTGGCAAATCCTGGTTCAATCATTGGGAGTAAAGTTCAGTTTGATCGAAGCCATTCGGCTTGGTTTCCTTGGTACGCTCCTGAACTTGGTGAGTGTAGGTTCTGTGGGCGGAGATGTTTTCAAGGCGATTGAGGCGGCACGGAAAGCCGAGAAGAAACGAGCCGAAGTGGTCGC
>JAYVBW010000552.1:0-4288 GCA_043750255.1 Pirellula sp. | reverse complement strand
CGAGCCTCGTTCTGGTGGACGATGGGAGTCAATCAATCGTATCAGGGCGTCCGAACTGCCCAGGCGATCATCAACTTAGCATTGATGACAGGCAATATTGGCAAGCCAGGGACTGGAGCGAACAGCATTACCGGTCAATGCAATGCCATGGGCTCGCGCCTATTCAGCAACACCACCAATTTGCTCGGTCACCACGACTTCACCAATCCAGTGCATCGTGAAAAAGTGGCTTCGGTATTGGACATTCCGTTGAAGTGCATCCCAACCCAAGACAGTTGGGCCTACGACCAAATCATCAGTGGAATCGAATCGGGCAAGATCCGAGGTCTTTGGATCATCGCGACCAACACCGCTCACTCCTGGATTCAGAGCACTCGCGTAAGAGAACTACTTTGTAAACTAGATTTTTTAGTGGTCCAAGACATGTACACTACCACGCATACGGCCCAACAGGCGGACCTCGTATTGCCCGCGGCTGGCTGGGGCGAAAAAGAAGGAACGTTCATCAACAGCGAACGAAGAATCGGCGTGATCAAACGCGTCTCTAGGGCACCAGGCCAAGCCTTGGCTGACTTTTCGATTTTCAGATTGATTGCGGACGCTTGGGGCTGCGGCGATCTCTTTTCCAATTGGAAGAAAGCGGAAGATGTTTTTCAAACCATGAAAGAACTGTCCCGCGACCAACCATGCGACATCAGTGGGATAAAAGACTACTCCATGCTGGATCAACATGGCGGGATTCAGTGGCCTTGGTCTTTCGAAGATAGCAAACGAGACGTTGCACCCGAGCAAGAACGCAGGCTCTTTTCGGACGGGCATTTTTTTCATAGCGATGGGCGCGCCAAGTTTATCTTTGCTGAGCCACAGCCCATGCCCGAGCCTACATGCCCCGAGTTCCCTTTTGTTTTGCTAACGGGACGCGGATCGGTCAGCCAATGGCATACGGAGACACGGACGTCGAAGAGTCCAGTGTTGCGTTCGCTATATCCGGCTGAACCCTACGTCGAGATCCATCCAGCGGATGCGGTGCGATTGGCCATCCAGGCTGGTCAACAAGTCATCGTGCGAAGCCGGCGGGGCGCAATTGTGGTTCGAGCCTCGGTAACCTCAACCGTTCAAAAGGGGCAACTCTTTATGCCAATGCACGATGCCAAGACCAATCTCTTAACGCTCGAGCACGTAGACCCGTACTCCCGTCAGCCTTCGTACAAGGACTGCTCCGTGGATATTCAACCTTGGAAGCATAATGGCTGAGGATTCGCAATCATGAATGAGCCGGAATCATTTTCGCAAGAACAACAAGCCTACCTGCAAGGCTTGCTACTCGGTACTGACGTTTCAAGAAAGATACGCAACCTGCCAGTCATTAGCGGCTCGGGGATGGGTCTTCCTGTCCCATCTTCCAACGGAACGTCAATCAAGATAGGCGGAGGTAGCCATTCCGCAAATTGGCAATTGCCCGCCATTCACGCGGAGGCGCAAGAGCGATTCGAATTGGCGGGCAAAACACTTGTCGTTGAAGAAAAAGCCAAGCGCGAAAAGTGTGGACTTGGTATGTGGTCTGAAATCGGCGTTCGTGCCAGAACGGGTGTATTTCCAAAAGGCTCAGATGTATTCATGACCAAATACCACGGCTTGTTCTTTGTTGCTCCCGCACAAAATGCGTTCATGTGCCGAATGCGAATTCCAGGTGGCGTGCTGCGTTCGGATCAGCTTAGTGGATTGGCCGATGTCGCTGATCGATTCGCTGGCGGATACGCAGACGTAACGACAAGAGCCAATTTCCAATTGCGTGAAATTCAAGCTGGCGACGCGTTGAATGTGTTAACCGGACTTCGCGACTTGGGAATCGTCACTCAAGGAGCAGGTGCGGACAACATTCGAAACGTGACTTCCAGCACATTAAGTGGAATTGACGAAACCGAATTAATTGCAACGTTGCCGCTTGCTCGCGAACTGCATTATCACATCATGCACAAACCCGAGTTGTACGGGTTACCACGCAAATTCAATATTGCATTTGACGGTTCCGGCCGCATTAGTTCCTTGGCCGAAACCAATGACATTAGTTGGCATGCTGTGGAAGTCACTAAAACAAGTCAAGGTTTGGAGTCAGGTGTCTACTTCTTGCTCGGACTAGGTGGGATTACTGGGCACGGAGACTTTGCTCGTCCAACAGGAGTCTTGGCCAAGCCTGATGAATGTATTGCAATCAGTGAAGCCATACTGCGAGTTTTCATCATGCACGGCGATCGAACGGATCGGAAAAAGGCCAGGCTTAAGTACGTACTCGATGCATGGGGTTTTGAAAAGTTTCTGAGCGAAGTAGAGAAGGAATACAAGCAGCCACTGCGAAAAGTTAGCAAAGAGAGTTTTGTTCAACCGAATAACGTTGATAGATGGGCACACGTCGATGTGCATGCGCAAAAACAACCCGGCCTCATCTATGTCGGAGTCGTGCTGCCAGTCGGTCGAATCACGAGCCACCAGTGCCGCGGACTTGCCAAGATCGCTTCGCATTTCGGCAGCGGATCGATTCGTTTAACGGTTTGGCAAAATCTCATTATTCCAGACATTGCGAAGGGCGACATTCAGGCGGTTCAACTGGCAATCGAAGAGCTCGGACTGGATTGGCGAGCATCGAGTTTTCGAGCAGGCCTCGTCGCATGCACCGGGAGTGCTGGCTGCAAGTTCGCCGCCGCCGACACCAAAAAACATTCCATGATTCTTGCAGAGTATCTCGAAGACCGGTTCGAGCTTGACCAACCCATCAACATTCACTTCACCGGCTGCCATCATAGCTGTGCCCAGCATGCAATTGGCGACATTGGTTTGATCGCAACCAAAGTAGAAGTCGGCGAGGATATGGTGGAAGGCTACGATGTGCTTGTCGGCGGACGAACGGGAAACGATTTCGCGATAGGGCATAAGTTGGTTGAGTCGGTTGCATTTGCAGACGTGCCGTCCATCATCGAGTCGATTTTGGACTACTTCGTCGATAACAGGAACGAAGGAGAGGCGTTCGCTGATTTTTCGCAGCGAACCGACTCGTTTAACCCGCGCAGCGGCGCGCCCCTATTTGGGGCAAAAAACTCGTCCAAAGTCCAAATGGAACTGAATCGGCCATGACATACCAAATCGTTCCCGAATCTGCCCCGTTCAACGTTGAACAAAGAGCATGGCTTAATGGGTTTCTCGCTGGAGTTCTTGGTGTTCTTGACCAGCAGTCAGCCCAGGGCGCGAGTGCAGCAGCGTTGGCAGCCGCCGCTTCGCAGTTGTCTCCGTCCCTGGGCGCTGGATCGCAATCCGGTCAAGAGTCCGAAGCGTCGTTTCCTTGGCATGATCCATCGCTACCTATTGCGGACCGAATGAAGTTAGCGGAAGGGATGCCAAAGGAGCGGCGACTCATGGCAGCCATGGCGCAGTTGAATTGCGGCTCGTGCGGTTATTTGTGCAAGACGTATTCCGAAGCGCTTGCCAACGGCAGTGAAAAGAACTTAAAGCTTTGCTCACCAGGTGGTAATGAAACAGCCAAGGCATTGAGAAACCTCATGAAGGAATCTCCATCGCAAATCCCTGCGAGGGCAAAAAGTAATACCAAACCCATCGAGCCTCCACAAGCCGCTCTAGGCACTCGCGACAATCCGGTCCAAGCCAGGCTCATCGCGAGCGATAAGCTCAACGGACCTGATTCCGCGAAAGACACGCGACACGTCACCATCGATCTTGATGGTTCAGGCTTAAGCTATACAGTGGGTGATGCATTGGGCCTTTGGCCAACCAACTGCCAAGAGTTGGTAACCAGAGTCCTAGAGACCGCAAAGCTAGATACTTCTGCGACGGTTTCAGCCAATGGTATAGAAAGCCAAATGCAGACCGATCTCATCTTAGAATCGTTGGCTGACAAATGCCTTCGCACGATCACGCCCGAGTTGTTGGCAGTTGCGATCGAGTGCGTGCGCAATCGACCGAAACACAACGGGGCCGTCGCTCACGATGCAGAATTGATCGCGAAACTTGAAGCGTTTGGAGACTCGGACGATTTTTATGAATGGGATCTGCTCGAGTTTTTGGAAGCCTTTCCATCGCTACCGTTGACAGCCCAACAGTTTGTCGATGCATTGGACGCTCAGAGACCTCGACTGTATTCCATCGCTAGCAGCCAATCCCTATTTCCAACTCAGGTGCATTTGACGGTTGGGCGAGTAGAGAAAACGGTTCGCAATCGCCATCGCAAAGGGGTCGCGTCAACGATGTTAGCCGATCGATTGCAACCGAACTCGCCATT
>JAYVBW010000551.1:0-6201 GCA_043750255.1 Pirellula sp. | reverse complement strand
CTGCGGTTGTTGTTGGATAGTTTGCTGTAGGTCTACGGTGCCATTACGATCTCGCTTTCCAAGCGTCTGGAAGTCGAACGCGATGGCAAACCCTAGGTGTACGTGTCAGGATTGGATCGTCGGAATCAGCTCGGAAATTGCCAGTTTGAACCAATTCCCAGCCCGAGTTCGTCATCATATAGAAGCAGCAAAGTGATCGAACCACCGTCAGCGTGGTTACGTGACAATTCCCAGCCTGAGTTTCCTCGCAAGCATTTCCCGAGACGGAATCCCCTTGTGGTTGCGAAACGCTCCACAGCGTCCGCGATCGAAGCGAATTTCACATCAATTTTTTCCACGAATGTCATTTTCAGGCGTCGATCACAAGTCGGGCCGGGGCAAGAATAGCAACATTTGATCGAGTTTGTCCAAGACTGGCTTAGATTTACTTGCGCCGTTAGCGACTCGTCAATCGACGTCTTGATTGGGCCTAAACAACAAATTCCAGAGTTGCTGAGTTCCATGGTTCCATATTTTGACAGAGTCAAGTATGGTAAATCAAAATAACTTTGTTGTGAATTTTTGTAAACCGACGAATCAAAATGGCGAATTTGAAGCGGCGAGAACAATTTAGGGTGGAAACGAATGAAAAATCGCATGGTCGGGATACTGGCGTGCGAAAGATTTCCTGGCGTCATAAGGTCTTATTCGCTTCGCTGGTGTGTTTGTTGATAGTATTCGTACGGACAGGAGGAGTCGTGGGATTTGCCAACTCGATGGCTCAGAATGCTATAGCATCAAAGAGACTTGATTCCGCCGAATGGTGGTTGAATGTGTCACGGTCCATTTCTTCGTCCAATGCCTATTCCGATTTTCTACAAGCGAGGATTGAGCGGCAACGCGGAAATCTTGAGAAGATGTCCGGCCATCTAAAGGCGGCACATACCAAAAAGTTTGATCCGATTCGACTTGAACGGGAACAGGCCCTCGCATCGGCTAGCCTGGGACGACTAACCAAGGATGTTGAAGATCGGTTGAATCAATGGCTTCAAGAACCAAACGCGGAATTTGGCGAAATCATTGATTCGTACGCTAATGGCCTAACTGCGGTGTCGCGATTTGACAATGCACTGGAAATTCTGCACGTATGGGAGGAGAACGCACCTTGGGAGCCAGTTGCAAACTATCGAATCGCAAGAATCAATGAACACCTTTACCAAGCTTCAGAGGCGGAGATACAGTACAGAAAAGCAATCGGGAAGGACTCAAAGTTTCACAAGGCGACCTACAACCTCGCACGAGTACTACTCGATCAACGGCGTCCAGAAGAGGCCTTAAAGCTTTTTCAAGCGTGTAATTCGGGGGCTTCTGCTTTAGCTGCGAAAACAGGCATGGCGCGTTGTTACAAAACCCTTGGAGAAATTGAGAAAGCCCGTTCGCTCCTCCAAGTGGTTCTGAAATCAAGTTACGAGGATCTGCGACAGTCACACCGCTCCATGGATGAAATTCCAGAGAGATTTGTTGAGGCGTCTGAACTTGGAATCATCGAGACGGAGCTCGGCGATTTCACCGAAGCCCGAAAGCACCTTGAGATTGCATTGAAGGTGCATCCGCTTGATTCGATCGCTCGGTATTCCTATGCAGTGGCTCTTAGGGGGCTGGGATTGCAAAGAGAAGCGGATAATAATTTTGAAATAACGCGAACCGCACGAGCTTCCCTCGACGAAGTGACCGTGTTACAAGAGGTGCTTCGCGAGCATCCTCAAGACACGAAGTCGCGCATCAAGATCGGAAAGATCGTTCTTAAATACGAATCCGAACGGACTGGTCTTTTTTGGATTCAAAGCGTATTTTCATACGATCCCACGAACTCTGAAGCGCACGAGACGATTGCTGATTTTTTCGAAAGCAAAAGAGATGGGACCCCCGAGGATGAAAAACGAGCTGCGTATCATCGTTCCTTTGTCGCAAAAAAGTAGGTATCCCACGACTTTGCGAATGCAATTCATGTTCGTATCTTACTTCGGTATTTTATCCTGGGTATTGATTGCTCCAGGCTGCAATTACTCTTCAAAACAGCCGTCGCCATCAGCTTCTTTCGATTCCGCCAAAAGCCTTGGTAACGACATTGAGACGGAAGTCATTTTCGCTGACGTTACCAGCGCACTGCATCTGGAGCACACGTATCGCAATGGCGAGGAACAGGAAGAGTTCACCTATCTCGAAGCCATGGGAGGCGGTTTGGCCGTCTTGGATTTCGATCGGGATGGTTGGCCGGATCTTTTCCTCCCTGGTGGAGGTCAGATCACTGCGTCAAAGACTCTGACTCCACTTCCAGGAACTTTGTGGCGAAGCAGTGTTGGCCATGACTTTGAAAACGTGTCGCGTCCGTCCGGTTCTGATTCTGCAAAATTTTATTCTCAAGGGGCGTCGGTAGGCGATATCAACAATGATGGATTTCCCGATCTGCTCGTTACGGGCTATGGTGGGTTGCAGTTATTCGTGAATCAAGGAGACGGAACATTTCTAGAATTGACAACTCCCTCTGGCCTGGTTGATGCTAGCTGGAGTACCAGCGCCGCATTTGGAGATTTCGACAATGATGGATTTCTCGATCTGTATGTTGCCCACTACGTGGATTGGTCGTGGGGAAAAAATCCAGAATGCAATTCTTCCGCGGGCATTCGGGATATCTGTCCACCTGGTGCATTCAAGGGACTGCAGGATGTTATTTTCATGAGCAATGGTAACGGTTCATTTCGACCGGTCACATCAGAAGTGGGACTCGTTGCTGGAGGAAAAGGACTTGGCGTAGTCTGTGCCGATTTCAACCAAGATTCTAAGATTGATATTTACGTTGCTAACGATGCTGTCAACAACTTCCTTTACGTTAATCAAGGAGACGGTAGGTTTTTAGAGATGGGAATCGCAAGTGGTACGGCTCTAGACGAGCGGGGCACATCCAACGGAAGCATGGGTGTTACAGTGCTGGATTTTGATGGGGATCTTCGGCCAGACATTTGGGTATGTAACTATGAAAACGAGACGTTTGCACTCTACAAAAACGACGGCAATTCGAATTTTCGACATGTAACGGCGTCGACCGGGATATCTGCACTGGGTACTTTGTTCGTCGCGTTCGGAACAGTTGCGGCTGATTTCGATAGGGATGGGGACGAGGACATTGTCGTTGCGAATGGTCACGTCCTTCGATTCCCTCCAGGAAACACCGTTGAGCAATTCCCTTTGTATTTACGAAACAGTGGAAGGGGAAAATTAATCCGACAACAGTTTGAACCATCGAGCTACTTTAGTAATAAGTGGAGAGGTCGCGGCGTCGCTGGGTTTGATTTCGATCGGGATGGAGATATGGATCTGGTACTGTCGAACGTCAATCAGCCCGCAGTCATTCTCGAAAACCGAACGCTGACGAAAGGGAAATGGTGTAGCCTAGCGCTCGTGGGTAGCAAATCGAATCGCGACTGTATTGGAGCACGGATACTCTTTCGAACCGACAAAAAAAGCTATCTGCGAAACATTGTTGGCGGTGGCAGCTACCTTTCTCAAAACCCGTACGTACTGCACTGCGCTTTTCCATTGGACGAGGAGTTGCAACAAGCAGAAATAACGTGGCCCGATGGGATCGTCCAAATTGTTACTAATCTCAATATCAACCAGCACAATCAAGTTGTGGAGCCTATACAAGGACCCTAAAGCGTTTGCGTTTAGCGACTTTGTGGCCTGGGTACCGGCATCCATCTCGCGGAGCGACATCGCCACAAACATCGCCACAAACATCGCCACAAACAGGGTAGCCTAGAGAGTCATCGGCGTAACGGGGAAATTACACTCAATGCAAAATTGCATCCGATTGAATATTCAAGAAGACACGAAAGGCTGATCGATCTTCCGAAAGCCATTCACCGACAATTAAATCGACCCGCCCGTCCCCGTTAACATCGCCTGTCGTGCACGAAGCATGCGAACAATAGTCTCGCTCGATAGAATGACGAACAAACACGAGATTTTCCTTTTGTTCCCACCAACAGATCGAATCATAAGCCCCTGGGCCATCCAAATGCGCCTTGGGAAACAGCCCGACGGCTGCAATATCTAGATCACCATCCCCGTCAAAGTCTGCAACGGTTGACTGAAGGGCACCTACAAGCAGTCCAAGCTCGCGATTCTCCCATTCTCCGTTCCCTAAATTTCGAATCCATCGAAGACCGTGATAGGGTTTTGGAAGCAACGCATCCATGGTATCCCCGCACGTATGCACAATATCTAATCGTCCATCTTTATCCAAATCTGCGACTTGAATAGAACTTGAATTGTAGGAGGGGTCCGGAAGTCTCATGATCACCTGATGTTCAAATTCTCCAGCACCTCGATTAAGATAAACTTCCACTGTCTCGAATTCTTGCCCATAGGCAACAACAAAATCTAATCGTGAATCGCCGTCCAAGTCTGCAATTTCCACTCCCAGTACTCCGTGTTTTTGATCGAGCGTCTCCACTTGCATCTTTGGATTTCGCAGTGTGCCTCCCACGTTACGCAATAGCTTAAATGCCCCGGTTTTCCGCCATCCAAATTCAGCGACTAGCACATCGGTATCGCCGTCGTCATCGTAATCAAACGGTTTTGCTTCGACTACGCGTCCCAACTTGTCTGCCAGAATAATGGTCTCAAAATTGCCGTTTGGATTGCCCAGCAACAAAGAAACTCGTCCCTTTTGATGATCACCCACCGGAAAGCTCCCTAATTCCCCAAGCAAGAAGTCTTGGGTTCCGTCCCGATCCCAGTCGCAAGAATGCGCTCGACAAATATTGACGCCGGTCGCGATGATTTTTGTGTTTCCCCAAGAATGGGTTAGAGGCAATTGTGGCGCAGGTGTCCAAACGGAAAGAGTGCTTCCTCTCATGTCCGTGAAGTTAACAACATTTTTGGAAGCATTCCAAACGACGTGGGCCGTCGCTGGTGACAAATCTGTTATCCCAATGCCAGGACCCCGCTGGAATCGAACAGGTGAAGGGACTTGTTGTATCCCATCCGCACGCGGAACCACCACCTTGTCAGGCGCTAAGTCTTGATAGTATCTGACGACGTCTTGCCGGATAGGCTCTACGAGATCGGTACGATTTGAATCGATATAAAAATCAAATCCCTGACGAACTTCTTCCACCCAGTTGGCTTTCGGAAATGTGGAAGGCAAAGGTAGCGGGTGACAGTCTCCACAGAATCGCTCGATGCGAGAAATGATATCTGGTGACAGCTTATGTGGATGCTTAATTACCCTTGTTTCAGAACGCGAATCGAGGTTCGCTTCTTTGTATTGGCAGCCTCCCAGTAGGGCGATGAAAATACATAGGACTGGGATCCATTTGGTGTGTAACGTCAATTCTTTCATTTTGATGCTCGAGCGTCTCAAGTGTAACCTCATTAATAACCCCACACACGTCTGCGAGGGATATTAAAACGCGCACTCGCTGACTCGCGAGTTACGATGATGCGATCGAACACCTTCGATTCACAAGGTGCCGAAACGCGTCGATATTGGCAATCTGATGATGGTCCCTCCACGCGCACAACAAGCGACTATGGATGTTTTTTGCCAACGACGGAATCGAGGAAATCTAGCCTCAAACAATCGCGTAGAACGAGCGATTCGTAAATCGATCCTCTATTGGAAACTATCCTTTGGGACACATTCCGAACAAGGAAGCCGGGGCATCGAACGCATCTTTAACATCCCCGCCACCTGCGGGATGCAAAAGCGAAACATTTAACCGTACCGTATCGACGCAATCCACGCAAACCTGTCAAACCGCGAAGCACCAAAAATTCACCCCACCCCGTGAACGGTTGAACTTTGCAGAGCCAACAGTGACGGGGAGCTCATAGGCTCCCCGCCACAAAAAACTTAGAGGACCTTAAGCATCTTTGCAGCCGTCGCTTTAACCTTCTCGGGTGTAGGTGCCGCCTCGAGTTCTACATATAATTTCGACAATGCTTCGCCCTTGGCATTGTCAAAGGATTTTATACCGTTGATTTCGGTTTCAAGTGCCGACAAGGCACTTCCCTTCTGTCCCGTTTTTTCAAATTCTTCCAATGTCGCTCGTGCACTGGCAACGATTGCCGTGGGCGGAACGGCTATTTTCGTATCCACCGGACCGCCACCACAGCCGAAAGACATCGCGCAAACCGTCAATACAGTAATCGATG
>JAYVBW010000550.1:0-1499 GCA_043750255.1 Pirellula sp. | reverse complement strand
TGGCCTGCGTATTGCTCGGCATCTGCACCGCGGTGATAGTACCCCTCGCGGTGAACGAACATGACCACGTCGGCGTCCTGTTCGATCGCACCTGACTCTCGCAAATGGCTCAGTTTTGGCCGATGGTCCTTGCCCTCTTCCGCTTGCCGATTGAGCTGTGAAAGGCAAAGGATAGGGACGTCCTGTTCACGAGCGAGCATCTTCAATCGCCGAGCCATCTTGGCGACCTGCTCTTGGCGCGGATCCTTCGGGTTATCTGGATCCAGCAGTTGCAAATAATCGATTACGATCAGCCCGAGTTTGCGTCCGTTCGGCTTGCGCATTTCCTGTTGGGAGATCCGTCGAGCGACGGCCGCGACCTCGCTAACCGTACGGCTTGGGGCATCGTCAATGTAGAGGGGCGCGTGGCTGATCTTGGCCGCATTGGCCAAGAGCCTTTTCTGATCGTCCGGAGTAATCGTTCCAACGCGGAGTCGCGAACCATTAACTTTAGCAACCGAGCACAACAATCGGTCCACCAATTCGATGGCGTTCATTTCCAAGCTAACGAACAGAGTTGGGGCGTTTTCTTTCATCGCTACGTGTTCAGCGATGTTCATAGCAAATGCTGTTTTTCCCATACTTGGACGTGCGGCCAGAATGATCAATTCACCGTTGTGTAGACCGCCAGTCATCTGATCGAAATCGGTAAAATGGGTTAGTACACCGCTTTGCAATTGCTCGCCTTGCATGCGTTTGTCGATACGCGTCATAGCGGCTTTAAGCACTTCGGACACCGAAGCGGCCGTATTGGCGTTTCGATCGTCTTGGATACTGAAGATCTTTTGTTCCGCTTGGGAAACGAGTTCCTTGGCGTCAGAACTCTCATCGTATGCATCGGAGAGAATTGAAGTGGAAGCGTCGATTAGGCGACGGATGGTCGCTTTGCTTCGAACGATTTGTGCGTAATATTTTGCGTGGGCAGCATTGGGTACGGTGTTGGCGAGTTTCGCGAGGTAGCCCGCTCCGCCGATGAGTTCGTAATCGCCTGCAGTTTTCAGTTCACTCACGAGCAGCGTGACGTCCATTTTTCGACCGCTGTCGAACATGTTCATCATCGCGGCATAAAGCTTGCGATGTGCATCGTCGTAGAAATCATCCGCACGTATTTCCAACGCGAGATCGTTCGCGACGTCTGGATTCAAGATTAAACTGCCGAGAACCCCCATTTCCGCCTGCAAATCAAAGGGTGGGGACCGGTCGAGAATATTGTTTGTCTGCGGCCTTTTGCTTTTGGAGGGATCGTCTTTGCGCAAACGTTTTTGTTCGGTAGCCATACGAAAACACCGGCTTTGATGAGGACTCCATGCCACTCCTGCTTGAGCAACCGCCCGCATTTTACCGATTAGTTGCCCACAAGCGAGTCGCAACTAGATTTAGTGCTAGCCAAAACAAAACCACAAAACTTGCTAATGGTATTGACATCTTTCACGTAGGTCCGGCTGTACTCAGCCGGACTT
>JAYVBW010000549.1:0-5384 GCA_043750255.1 Pirellula sp. | reverse complement strand
AATGCTCATGCAGGAGACTTTGGTGTTCGGCACAACATGCCGCCCGCCAATCGACTCGCTGAACCTGGTCCGATGGTGGGAGGACCTGGCCCAGGTGTCATGATGCCAGAAACTATTCCGGTTCCTGGTTATGGGGCTGGAACCATGATTCCAACCGTTCAAGTATTATTCAATCAACCACAGTCGATGAAGATCCTGTACGACGTGGTTGGCGACAGCACCTTTACAAGCGATCCACTGGTTGTCCCAGGCCGTTTGGAATTTGCCCAAGGCGGCATCTTTCGATTGAAACTGACCGACATACAAGGTCGTGAAGGGGTCGAACTCTATCCCACACTCGAAGTGGGTACTGCTAGTTACCGCACCGCGGCTTACCTAGCGCACAATGCTATTGCGCTCCAGTTCACTGAAGAGGACCTCGATCAAGCGTTATCTAGTAACTTTGTGACTAAAGTTATCTACTTGCCAGATCCCGAGTTTCAAGGTGATGCAATTTCGGGTATCGATACTCTCGTGAGCACGCGGCTTGAGCCAGGCTTAGACCCCATTGTCGAAGCAGATCGACGCGGATCGATTTTAGCCATTATCCGACTTGGAAACAAAGACATCGAAATGTCCAGCGCGTATGCTGGCGGCGGCTTCAGTGGCGGAATGTTACCACCTGGCTCCTATGTTGACGGCAACGGAACAACCTGTGGTCCCAATGGTTCACCCATTGGGCCTGCAAACAATCCCCCGAACATGGTCGCTGGTGTGACTGCACCACAATACGGAATGCCTCAAAGCGGCACGCCAATCGGATTGGTGGGACCTCCACACATTCCGTTGGGATCGCCAGCGGGATTGCAGAGCCATGTGATTCGCAACCGAACTCACATGAGCATTCCTGATCCTGTGACCAAGATGAGGGGGACTGTTCGGCAACAACCGGGATACAGCTATCCAACGCCACCGAGCCGATTCCACATCAAGGAACAGAACATCAATCCTGGTTATCCAGCGGGCAGACCACATTTTTACGATGCGAGTCGTGTTGTGGCACCCAATCAATTCAGTGGAGCTCCAGCCGGTGCATCGGGCGCATCGGGTGAGTATTGCCCGCCAGGCCAAGTTCGCTAGTCCGGATGATTGCTTAAACCTGAGCCGCAGGCGCTAGCCTAATGCGGCTCATTTTGGTAGCGGTACGGCGCGAGCCGTCCGGTGTTGTGCTAGAAAACTTATGAAAAACCGGGTGGCTTGCGCCACTCCGCTACAAGAAATGGCTCCTGCGGTGCCAAAGTCAGCGGCATTGGGCGCTAGCCGCCTGGTGCCGCAACCGGGAAATAACCAGCAACCCGCCGGTCGCTGAAATGCCCGCGAGTTAAAAACAATTCATGCGTGACGTAACACTTCCAGGTTGCTTCACTAGTTAGATCCAGTGTATAGGAATTTTGCCATGGTCAAGCGAATCACATTTCCTACGCTGGTGATTGCATGGTTAGCCATGATCGCATTGTGCGTGCTGGCCATATGCATTCCAGAAAATGCTCAAGCTCAGTCGATCTATAAGCCACTTCCAGACCGAAACCACGCCTTGATACGCGACGATTTCCCACCGGGTGAAATCGGGGCGATTCAACTCAATCGTAAGCCTGAGTTGCGAGGACTTTGGCAAGCGGTGGAGATCCGCGGACCCAAGGGTATGCGTATCAACATGGCAGACGTAGGTCAGTTCGCACCTGATTTGCCCGAGCCAGCCCGTATCGCAGTCATGATCGGTTCCGTCTATCGTATGCGCCTGACCGGGATCCCCAATGAACCCGAAACGGAATTGTTCCCGACGTTAGAAGTGATCGATCGAACGCATCCACCCGCAGAACGTGAACATCGTTTCCCCATTCCAATTGAGATCGATGAAGATGACTTGGCCGACGCCGCACGCGGTGAGCTAGTCATGCGAGTTGTCTATCTTGAAGATAACCAAAATGCAGAACCGATAGATACCTCTGGCAGGCCACAACGCGTTTTGGATCTACAATCGCATCAAGACGCGTTGCGGATGGCCGATCAGCTTGGCCGACCTCTCGCGATCTTAAGAATTGGTTCTCGCGTTCCAAACGTAACGGAAGGCCAGGACTGGGATGCGTTCCTGTACGGTTGCCCTGCATGGACGACAATCAAGGTGATACCCACCAAGCAACAATTGATTAACGACGGCAAATGGCCTGCCACTGCAGTTTCCGGATCCATATCCGATCGACGATGAAGTCTTACTCCATAAGCAATTCAACATGCATTCATTAAACCAATTGTTGCGCCAGAGAGTTACGACCGCATCGCTCATTGTTGCCGGAATATTTTTCGTAGGCAGCGGCTGCCAAAGTCATCAATTGTCTCGGGTCGGAGCGCAAAACAGCAACAGACCAGCGGCTACCCGCCCGAGCGTGGCGGACCGACAGCAGAGTTTGGCGGCAACTCCAATGGCACTCGCTCAGGTCCACAGCGCTGAAATCGAAACGCAACAACCCCGAAACAATACTACAACAAATCAAACGGCTCAGCACGCATCCTCCAACGCAATGCGAGATTCGGCAGTAGCACTTGAATTAGCCCAACGGGCATTGTTCAACGCAAACCAAGGAACATCCTCGCCACAGGTTGTTACGGTTCAGCATGCGTCCGCTCCAAGGTACGCCCCGATTGGTCGATCGGCAGGCTCTGAAAATGTTCCCCGCATCGCCATGGCATCTTCGGGGATTGCCATGCCGCCAGGCATGAATCCAGCACCGCCGCCAGGCATGAATCCAGCACCGCCGCCAGGCATGAATCCAGCACCGCCGCCAGGCATGAATCCAGCACCGTCAAACGGAGCAGCCTTTTCAACGGCCAGTCAGGTCCGTTCACAAGGCCATTCGCACGCAGACGGTAAATGCAATTGCGGCGGAACTGGCGTCTACAAGCCTTTATTCCCTCGCTTTTCGGGCAATAGCGGTTGTCAAAGTTGCGGCAATGTTAATTGTTCAGGGGGGTGCGGCGACGTGATGAGTGAACAGGGGTTTGCCGTCCCGCGAGCAACCGATGCACAGGAATACATTTTTGACGGAGGAGATCACGATCCCAAAGTACGACTTCGCCAAGACCTCAGTCAATCCGGCTTGGATGCTGAGGACACCGTGATTCAGTTTGAAACAGTGGATGGCAAGACAAATGTAGAAAGCGGCTGCCGAGTTGCAATCTATGCACCAAGGTTTGGTAGCGTGCGCAAACGGCAGTCAACCCGTGAACGGGATTTGGCCCTGCGCGCTCAAGCCACCTTGCGCCCAGATGGACCTGGAATACTTCGAGATCAGTTGCCTCCGGCCAACGTTTCGAAGCCGATCAAGTCTTCGAACAGCGACAACGTTCGAATCGTCGAATCTTTCCGGGATCGCAGCCGTCCCATGCCAGCCGAGGTCGTGGTGCCGATGGTCACACTTAGCGATGCATTCAAGCCATACGAAGATTTGAGTTTGATCCGGAATGGCGATTTATGGAAGACTGATTTGGCCAAGCTTTCGAAATCGGCTGCGGCCGCCCGCATTTGGACGAATGTGGATGAGCTAAACGTCCTTATCGACGGCAAAGAAGCGATCGACATAACCGGCGCAAAGAAGGCTGCGGACATCACCATCTACGAACACAAAGGTGCCCGAATCCGGCTTTGCAAAGTTGCATCCGATCAAATGGCTAATCCTGGCGATATCATTTCGTTCACGATTCGTTTTGACAATGTGGGCGAGCAACCTCTAAAGAGTTTAGTAGTCACAGACTCGCTTGCTCCGAGACTGGACTATGTCGAAAACAGTCAGCAGGCAAGCGTAGCTGCGAATTTTTCGACAACCCCGAATTCAGTTGGTTCCACCGTATTACGATGGGAACTAGAGAATGGACTCAAGCCAGGTGACGGCGGGTTGGTCCGATTCTCGTGCAAGGTCCGGTAAATGTGGGGCAGAGGCTTGATTGCGATTGTTTAACCGATCGAGAGCGATTCAGCCTCGATCGAGGAACGCATGGACTGCCCGCCGCTGCGCGGGTTAAACGAGTCGCAAAGCCGGGTTGGTTGAAATGCGTTATACTGCTTGTATGAACACGCAGCCAACCACGCTTGACACCTCAGCCTTGGAACGTCCCTCACCAAAGCTGCTCACCTATTACTTGCTCATGGGACTCGCCACCGGACCAGGTCTCGTCATCGCGATTCCTGCTTTCATCATTCGATACAACACGCTTCGCTACCGATTTGAAGACTCCGGACTACGCATGCAGCTTGGGCTCTTTTTTCGAAAAGAGGTCGTGATTGCGTTCAGGCGAATTCAAGACATCCATGTTAGTCGAAACCTCATTCAACGATGGCTCGGTATCGCCAGCGTCAGTGTCCAAACGGCTTCCGGAAACGCGATGCCCGAAATCGTTTTAGAGGGAATTACCGATCCGGATTCGGTTCGAGATTGGTTGTATGAACGAATGCGAGGCGCAAAAGGATATGCGACTGCAACTTCAACTATCGCCGCCGGAGCAAATCTATCTATGCCTCCAAGGCTCGATACGCACGACGCTGAAGTCACCGAATTATTGCGTGGTATCCGAGATAATTTGGCTCGGTTGGCCGAAAAGAGCACTCGCAATTCGGACTCCACATCATGAAGGAATCGGGATTGGTTCATGAAGCGTGCAAGTGGTGTTACAAAGGGGTTTGGGGAGTACTCACCGGGTATTTTTGTTTACCTAACGGGCCTCCTACATTGCCGTCGTTAGAGGGAGAGACCGTCGAATACATGCGACCCTCCCTTGCGTTCCTGAACTATCGGAAATTCTTTTTTTGGATCAGTCTTTTTGCAATCGATCTTGTTCTCCTGGTACTCTGGGGAGCCTTTGCAACATGGTGGCCGCTCGGTGGTGTGCTGACCGCTCCGCTTTGGCTTTTTGTAATTTTAGTCCCCGACATCGTCGCATACATTGCCATCCACTTGCGCTACGATACGACTTGGTACATTCTCACCGATCGCAGCATGCGAATTCGGCGAGGCATTTGGAGCATTTACGAGACAACTATTACGTTCGAGAATATTCAAAATGTTCACATCGCTCAAGGTCCGCTACAACGGCATTTTGGTTTTGCCAATCTGATGGTGATGACAGCAGGCGGAGGCGGGATGGGGAAAGAGGGGCAAGCCATGGGCTCGCACATTGGACTCATGGAGGGACTAGACAACGCCGCTGAATTGCGAGAACGCATTTTGGCTCGCAGCCAGTTCAACACAGGGCTGGGCGATGAGCGAACATCGGAACATCCTCCTTCCACCTTGGCATCCGATTCCCGGGCCTTGCAGCACTTTGATTCTAATTCACAAAACATTCGGTTACTG
>JAYVBW010000548.1:0-2235 GCA_043750255.1 Pirellula sp. | reverse complement strand
AATGGTTTCGCATGCGTCCTTCGCACCCTGCGTATCTTGCGTAGCTTCGCAGCATTGAGCAATTTGCAAAAGGCATGCAGAAATCCAGTATTCCTGATTCGGAATCTTCAAGACTTCACGATATGCATCCAACGCATCTGAGTACCTGCGTTGCATGAGATAGGTCTCGCCCGTCATCCAGTATCCACGCGCAACAAGCTCGTCGGGTGTCGAGTTTTCTCTTTGCGTAATGGAATTGAGGATTTGTCTTGCAGCATCGAAGTCAGCTTTTGAGACCAAACATCTTGCCAATAGGTAATCGACTTCATAGGCGCGGTTACATTTGGGAAAATCACTTCGAATTCGCAAAACCATGAGCTCTGCTTGCTTCCACTCTTTTCGCAATGCAAGCAATTCAGCAGAACGCAGAAGGACGACAGGATACCAAGCGGGCTTTGGAACATTCTCAACGCTTGATTCCGCAGATTGGACCAGCCATTTCCAAAGGTGTTCTGCATCTTGCCAGCGTTGAAGTTGATAGAGGGTTTCCGCTAATTGAAATCGAATGGATATTTCAAGTTGGTTATCGCCGGATGAATCTGCGAGTGCCGCTTCCAGATCGGTTTTCGCATTTTCGAACATTCCTAATTCAAGTTTGGCTTGTCCCCGCAGCATCCATGCGTACGGTTGCAACTCTTTAGAACATCCCAACCCTATCGCTTGATCGGACCATTCGATTGATTCCTTCCATTTTCTTTTCTCCGAAGCATTACGAGCGAGTCGAACGCGCGCTTCGATCGAAACAGGGCTAGTGGGAAACCGATGGACGAGACTTAGGAGTATTTCGTTTGAATTGGATTTTTCGCCCGCCTCGATAAGCGCCATGGCTAATTCATAAAGCGTTGAAGCTGACGGATTGCTAGCAAGAGCAAGTCGAATCACGGGTTCGAGCGCATTGGCGACGTCAATGGTTTCACCGAGGGCCTTCAGTACTTTCAGTTTGAGCAACTGAGCTTGAATCTTAAGCTCATCGTCGAACTTTAGGGTAGAGAGTCGATCAAGAAAATCGCGTGCTTCCGCGTATTGCTGGCTATACCAACATGTCAGTGCACAGCCTAAGATGGCTTGGCAGTGGACAGGTTCTGATTCCAATGAACTCTGCATCACGGTATCAAAGTAAGTTCGTGCAGCCGCGTAATCTTGTCGATCTTCGAGTAGTAGCGAACCTAGCTCAAGCAACGCTTCGGGATTCGGTTTGGTCGCCTTGTTATTAGTGGTTGCGGTTTTCAGGAAAGTTCGCAGTCGTTGTTCTGCTAATTCAAAACGCATTTTTTGCCGATCCCATTTTGCATGAATTAACTCGGTGTTGTCTGACCATTTGGCGAGTTGCTTGGAATCAAATGCTCGCCCCGCTGCAATGGCGTCGTTCTGGAATTTCTTTGCTTTGTCAAGCCAAGTCGAGAGCTTTGCAGCGCACTCGTCGCATGGCTCAACCGTCCACTCAGACATGACGGCAAAATACTCACACTGAACCGCCAGCTCCGAGCCGCGGCATTGTTCAGCGGCGGAGTGGAACAGTTTTGCTGCTTTTGTAAACTGTCTATCTGAGTAGGCGGTTCTAGCGTTTTGATAGAGAGACACGATCGAATTGGGCTCGATCTGCTGCGCATTGCTTCCGCACACGGTCAACGTCGCGACGACCATCGATAGTAGGGCAATTTTTATTCGTGCGCACATATTTTGAATGCATACAAAAAGTCTCGCGGTTATTTCAAGAGGAAATAGGAGTTATTCGTAGACTGGGGCGAATTTCCGCGATTTCTCCCGCATTCTGCTTGCCAGGAATTCGCAAAAAAGTTATCCAACCTAAACATGCGTCTAGTAATCTACAAAGTTGGCCGTCCTTTTCCATTTCTAAGGAGTGTTCGTCATGGGTTTGCTTCAAGAGTTTAAAGCCTTCGCGATGAGGGGAAATGTGATCGATCTCGCTGTAGCCGTGGTTATCGGAGGCGCGTTCGGAAAGATTGTAACGTCGATGGTAAATGATATTGTAATGCCACCATTGAATCTGCTGACCGCCAAATCGGGTGTGGGCTTCAATGGTTTGTCGCTGAAATACTCGGCCCTATTTGGCTCCAAAGTAAATCTTCCAAAAATGGAGGGCGGTAAACCAGTTATGGATAAAACGGACGGCGTCGTGATGGAATTATCCGATCCTGACATTCTCAGGTACGGACCATTTCTACAAGCCACGTT
>JAYVBW010000547.1:0-1971 GCA_043750255.1 Pirellula sp. | reverse complement strand
AGTTACCGATAAAAAATTTGGCCACGGGCTCGGCATCGGAGACGTCAACGGCGATGGCAAGCTGGATGTGATTCACTCCAAGGGTTGGCTTCAACAACCGAACGAACTCTCCGCGAGCAAACCTTGGCCTGCTCACACCCAGTCTTTTTCGAACGCTTACGGCGGCGCAGAAATGTTTGCCTACGATGTTGATGGAGATGGCGACAACGACATCATCACCAGCATCGCAGCTCACGATTTTGGATTGGCTTGGTTCGAACAAATTCAAGAAGGGGACGATCGCAAATTCACACGTCACGACATTATGGGTTCGAAAGCTCAGGACAATCCCTACGCCTTAGTGTTCAGCGAACTGCATTCAGTCAACTTGGCAGACATCGATGGCGATGGACTTAAGGATATTATTACCGGCAAGACCTATTACTCCCACCACAAAGGTAGCCCGATGTGGGATGCCGGTGCAGTAGTCTACTGGTTCAAATTGGTGCGAGGTCCAAACGGTGTCGATTGGATACCTTTCAAAGCGGCCGACGAAGCGGGTGTTGGTCGTCAGATTGGTTTGTTTGACCTCAATCAAGATGGACTGTTAGATATTACCGTCGGTGGCATGAAAGGCGCGCATGCACTGATTCATCAACGCACCAAGGTCACAGAAGCCGCGTGGCTCGCAGCCCAGCCCGTTCGCCATATTGCCAAACCCACTTCAAAAGATCGGGCGTTGATTTTCGAAGGGGATACGCCGAAGTCCAAGGCTGGGAAAGAACTCAATCTAGGTTTCGAAAAAGGGACACTCGAAGATTGGACGGCCACGGGGGACGCATTTGTTGGTCAACCGATTCGCGGCGATACCGTATCCGCACGTCGTAAAGACATGAAGAGTGAGCACTACGGCGAATTCTGGATCGGTACGTTTGAAAAGTCCGGTGACAAAGCCACCGGCACGCTTACGTCGGCTCCGTTCGTAGTCGATAAACCATACGCTTCGTATTTAGTCGGTGGCGGTAGCGACAACACCGTTGGAGTGGAACTGATCGACCAAAATGGCAAGGTCGTTCATCGCTCCACTGGGCGTGTAACAGAGAACATGCACCAAGTCGTTGTAGACTTGACGAGCCATCAAGGCAAAGAGTTGTCCATTCGCTTGGTCGACGAGGGCAAGGGAGGATGGGGGCATTTGAACTTTGACGGATTCCAACTGCATGCGAGTTTACCAGGTCTCGTTTCTAAATCGGAAACCATGTCGGTGTTGGATGAATATCCATTCGACGGGCTGAATGCCGAACAAGCAGCCAAGGCCATGAAGTTGCCAGATGGTTTCAATGTGATCGTGGGTGCGTCCGAGCCGGATGTGAAGCAACCGATCGCCATGGCACTTGATGATCGAGGGCGAGTATGGATCGCGGAAGCGTATGAATACCCAAGGCGAGCCGAGGAAGGGAAAGGCCGCGACCGAATTCTCGTTTTTGAAGACACCGATGGCAACGGAACACTCGACAAGCGTAAAGTCTTCGCCGAAGGTTTGAATTTGATCAGCGGGATGGAGGTCGGCTTCGGCGGCGTTTGGGTCGGGGCAGCCCCACACTTGCTCTTCATTCCCGATCTCAACGGTGACGACGTAGCCGATGGCCAACCTCAGATTTTATTGGACGGCTGGGGATATCAGGATACGCACGAGACGTTAAACACATTTATTTGGGGACCAGATGGCTGGTTGTATGGTTGCCATGGAGTATTCACGCATTCGCGTGTCGGCAAACCAGGGACCGCAGACAAAGATCGCCAACCCGTCAACGCAGGGATCTGGCGATACCATCCCACTCGCCATACCTTCGAGGTGTTTGCACACGGCACGAGCAATCCGTGGGGCGTCGATTTCAATGATCGCGGCCAAGCGTTTCTCACATCCTGTGTTATTCCGCATTTGTATCACATTATTCAAGGTGCACGCTACGAGCGTCAAGGAGGCTTGCA
>JAYVBW010000546.1:0-1723 GCA_043750255.1 Pirellula sp. | reverse complement strand
GGCAAAGCCATCGCAGCGATGGACGGACGATTCAGTGTCGGCATCGAAGACATTCGCAAAATTGCAATCCCCGTGCTGCGACATCGCTTGAGCACCAATTTTCAAGCACAAGCTGAGGGAATGACTACGGACAAAATCGTCACACGATTGCTCAAGGATATTAAGGAGCCAAGCGTTCCGAAATACGGCGGCATTGATCCTAAGCTGTAAACTAGAAGTCGAACGCCAGGCGTGTTCCAAATCCATGAATTGTGCCGCTACCTGGCGAAATAGCGGGATTCGTTACAGCCGCGACGTTTCGATCCGTATTGGAATAGTTGAATTGCCATTTCAAGTTGGGGTTCCAAAACCAATTGACGCCGGCTGTCCAGTTGTCGAGAATACCGCCGTTTATCCCCTGGTCGTTCAAGTCAAGATGGTTGTATCGTATCCCAACTTGCCAGGCGCCCATGCCGCTGATGCCACCATCGCATTTGTTTGGTTTGAAAAAATGCGTATGTGGCCGAACACGTTCGAAAGCCCCGGTCTTTTTGCTGTAGTGGTCGTTTTCGCCCGTCAGAAAATAGAGGACTTGGACGTATCCTCCATGGTAAACAAGATCGGTCGTCGGCCCGCCCAGGGTTGCACTCGCATCTTGCAATGAATTGATCAAATACTCGGACTGAAACGTAAGCGAACCCAATACAGCCACAATTTCTCCATTAGCAGTTTGCTGATCGTCGCCCGCGACCGTGATTCCGGCTGGCGTAGGCCAACCAGCCGATAGACCAGACCGAACCGCGTCCCGCGTTCGAAATGTTTGAAAACGTCCAGGTACACCTGCTTGGGAGACGGCCGAACTTTGACGTCCGGACAGTCCGAGATGCAATAGCGTTCTACCATCGTTTTCGTACGCCAGCAGACGCGTAACACGTCCCGTGATCGAGTAATCGCCGTCCCCTGTTGAACTGCTGAAAACATTGTTGGTTGGCTTGTAAATGCCGAGATTCCAAACTCCAACTTCATTGCCATACGTATTAAAAATGGCAGCACCTGGCTGGAACCCATTGAATAGTCCACCGTAAAACGCATCCTGATTGAAGGATCGTTCCATGAACGGCAGGTAACGACTGCTTACGATGTGCTCGAAGCCAATTTGCTCTTTTTGATTCCCAATCCGAAGGTTTCCGACGATCGGCAACTCTTTGATCGTCCACCACAGGTCCGTAGGAGAGGTTACGGTTTCATCGAAAAAACCGGCGGTACCTGGTTGATTCCGAACGCGTACTGAATTGACAAAGTCAAACTCGGCGGCGTATTCATAAACTTCATAGAGCGTGCCATCAAGCCGAATTCGTGCACGTCGAAAGTCAACACCATCGCCATAGGGTACATTGATATTTTGATTTACTATTTGCGGCACATCAAACCATGCCGTATCGAATTGTACGCGCCCGCCGATGTGTGTTCTAAAGTGTTTGTTTTTGGACTGCAGCTCCAGACCGTCGTTCCATTTAGCGCTCATCGCTAAATCACGATCCTTCTTTTCTTTGTCTGTCAGCTTGCTTTCTTTGTCGGCTTCTTTCTCTTTCAAGTGCTTGTCAATGATCGCCTTGATATCCGATTCCGTGAGCCCTTTGCTTATGGCGAAGTCTTCGGCCAATGGGGTTACGGATTCACTAAATCCATGTGCGACTGGAAAGCCGGTAGCGTTGATCGCGGCGTCTTCGCTGTAAATATATTC
>JAYVBW010000545.1:0-6716 GCA_043750255.1 Pirellula sp. | reverse complement strand
CCCTTCTTGCTGTTGCATGATGTGCATGAGCAGACGACATTTTCCCAAGTAGTTCTCCCTCCTTGTGATCGAGGTACCACGTGGTCTAGACTCAACTGGCTCATCGGACGAGTCTGCGAACAATACTGACAACGGTACCCGTCGCGGGCAAAAAGTGTCTTGCGATTGAATCGAACCGTGGACTTTGGGACCCGGTCATAGAGAACCAAACGCACGATACGGGGAACTTGCAGCTCCCTCGTCGGCGTCCGAATGAAGTCCTCGCCTAGCTGCTTTTCCAAAGCATGCAAATCAGACAGCTCGCACCAATTTTCGAAATCGTAATTGGAGTACTGTTTATCTTCGATCACAATGACTTCCGCACAACCGCGGTAGAGCAACGTCATCGCCCGGCGAACGTCAACGACTCGCACTGCCATATAAAAACGATTCAGTACCAACACACTGCAATCTAACACAGAGCTCTCGCTCATCCTGACTCCTCCCGGTGGGTGATCGCTCATAATCCGAAACACTGAAGGTCATCCGCGTTCCTAGCATAACCAATTTCCTCGCTGCTCGCCAACTCCGCGAAAGAAGTTCTTCCTTGCTGAGTCCATGGCGCTAGCTAAATGTCGTTTACTTTGGCACCGCAGGTGCCATTTCTTGTAGCCGAAGTGGCGCAAGCCACCCGGTATTATTCAGTTTTCTCGCATTTCACTACACGGCGCGCACCGTACCGCTACCAAAGTCAGTGGGCATTGGGCTAGCGTTTACGGTTCAAAGTAAGTTCCATCGAAATTAGCCGCGAGTTGCGAATCTCGCAGTTTTCCTATGCTCAGAACCGTACATCACCTACATTTTTGCTAGCTTGGTCACATTCTCACGCGGCATCCGCGCAATCCAGTCTTGCTCGTGGCCAAGTTCACGGAGCAGGATCATCGGCGTTACAGATTCGGTACGATCACGCAAGCCGAGCGTCTCGGCCAGATAGCCCACTATCTGTTCTGCTTTTATACCCTGCTCGCGGTAACGACTTAACCGAGTGTCACCATGCCGTTTTGCTAGCCGTCGGCCATCTGGACCGACTACCAACGGTAAATGCAACCAAGTTGGAGTATCCCATTTGAGAGCTTCGTAAATAGCGATTTGCCGATAGGTGCTGAACATCAAGTCGTTCCCGCGAACGACGTGATTGATCCCGAAGTCGTGATCGTCAATGACCACTGCGAGTTGGTAAGCCGTTCCTCCGTAACTGCGACCAATTACAAAGTCGCCAAGCTGATCTTTAGCGTTCAGTACCTGTTCGCCATACAAACAATCTGTCCACGACCGAATACCGCTCGGCATGCGGAAACGCCAAGAGAATTGAATACCCTTTTGGTCAAGTTCTTCGGAATCCCAAGCATTTCTATGCGAACATGTGCCAGGATAAATCGCACCGTCCAGAATCGACTCATGAGGCGCGCTGGCGGCCTCCTCTACTTCAGCGCGTGTGCAAGTGCATGGATACACGAGTTCTCTTTCTTTCAGTTGCCGAAGCACCTGAGCATACCGTACTTCGCGATTCGATTGAATAGTAAAGGTCTTCTCAGGTCCAGCGACATCCCAATCGAGTCCGAGCCATTGCAAGTCTTCGATCGCTTGTGCTGTCGCGCCAGGCTTGGTTCGCGGAGTGTCAAGGTCTTCGATTCGCAACAGTAGTTTGCCACCAACCTGTCTGCATGCGAGCCAAGCGACTAAGAACGTTCTGGCGTTGCCAACGTGTTGAGCTCCGGTCGGAGAGGGTGCTAGTCGACCAACGTAACTCATGTCCATCGAACTTGGGCTGAATGATTTGCTGCTTTCGTCGATACGACAATGGCCCCAGGCAGCAAGCGCTGAAGTCGATCTCGGCACCAATTCGCATGCGATTCGTCTTGGGCAATCGCACATACCGTTGGCCCCCAGCTACTTTGAGTTGCCCCTACTATCCCAAGCTGCTTTGCAACATCAATGGTCTCTGCGATTTGTGGGGTACGGTAAATGCCACCCTGCACCGATTCAAAAATTTGACCAGCCCATCTGCCGTACTGTCCCAACGCAACGTCAAACTGCATCCAATCCCTAGCAGCGATCGCGGGAAGCATTTTTTGCTGAACCAATTCGACCATTGCTTCTCGGTTTGGATTGGGACAAACTGAACAGCGTTCGAACATTGCCGCTTCGTCGTTTCCTGAATCGCCCAGCGACGCTGTATCTTGAATAATCAGGACGGGCCAATCCGGAAAAGCAACTCGCTGAGTCCTCGTTCCGGAAGGTTCGCCACTGCCTGGGGAAATCGATTTTCCATGATCGAGGACAAAGCCTCCTTCAATAAAGCCGCATAAACCAATATGGGAGCGTTTTCCTCGTTGACTGAGTCTCGCAAGTGTCTCCATGGGATAGGGTTGGCGCGCTCCTGGAAATATTCGATTCTCATGGGTGAATAACGTAGACATTGAACCATCAGAAACCTCAATGCCGCTCAAGGGAAACCGTTCGGCGGCAGTTAGCAAAGCGGCAACGGTGCACGCCATTTGAGTACCCGACCCTAAACCTTGATGTGGGAGCGGCGACTCGGTCACCTTAATTGACTGAACGGGGAGATGCGAGTTAGTTTTCGACCATTGATTGGCGACTGCTTCGATGCGGGGTCGCCAGTGATCGTCGGCTTGAATACAGCATTGATGGAGAGAGGACGGACCCAGGGTTGCTTGAATTGTTGCGAAGGAATGTTCGATCATTAGCCCTATGCCTCCGTAGCAGTTCATCTGATGCTCGGATATTTCCAATAACCCGAAGTGAATGCGACCCTGAGAGCGAACGAGAATTTGTTCGCTGGGGCGTCGTAACGGCAATAGATTCGGATCAAACATTTCTACTTTGGGGGGTTTCCTGCGGCGCCTAGGTTTCCACTTCAGCGGCGGCAATCACCATGGAGTCGTCCGAGCCACCGGACCACTGGGGCATGTCTAGTTTTGTGGCTTGCCAACCTGGATGGCTGAGAGTGCCTCGATGGCCCGATTCCTTGCCGACAATTCGCCAGCGGGCAGGTGACGCATCGCTGGGAATGTCGATAGCCTCACCCTCCGGCGAATCAATCAAATGTTGGAGTCCAAACATTCGGTCGAGTGACGTTCGGGTGTCGCGAAGTACATCGCGAGCCGCAGCTCCGATTTGAGCATCATCGAATTTCTCCAGCGATTCGCTCACTAAGTCTAATAAACGCGATTCGCGTTGCAACGCGCTCAGGAGTGTTAGAGCCTCGCTTCGACGAACCGATTTCGTAAGCGGTGACGCAGGTAGTCGCTTTGAAATCGGTTTCGATTCAGCCGTCGGAGATAACGTTGGCGATTCAATGGGCGCGAGGACCGTCGAATTGTCGTTCAGAAGATCGCGTATTCGCAAAGCCGAATCGCGACGGAACAAGACGACGAAAAATACGCGAAAAGCAAAGAACAAACGCATGGGATACGAATAACTTGGTGGGACGGTACTAAAGCACGTGAAACGGTGAATGTTCCAGTATATCGGTGTCTGGCCAATTGTTGCAGGTGCGATAATTTGGCAATCCGTGTTATATTGTCCCATTGAAACAGCGAAAACCTGGATTTTCGTCGTATTTCAGAACGGAGGTGACAATGACCCATTCACGGGGCAATCCAAAAGCGAATCGGAAACGAGTGTCTGACTTAGCACCTCCGCCTGCGCCACTACCAACACAAAACAACCCTCGCTCCACGCAACCAGTGTGCCCTCCAAAGGCAAAAACTCGGTTGGATCGACCGGTTGCGATTTCCACGGTCCCGGTAGCGGCCGTACCTAGTCGGTTAGAGTACCAGCGGAACTTAGCAGAACTCCTTTGCAGACCACACACTGCTTGGACGAATCGAGATTCCTGGCAGCAGAATATCGGGAACAGGGTTTTGAAATCTTCTAAAGCGATGGAGACGCCCAATTTTCAAAGGGTTGCCAAGCAAGATCTCGAGTGCATGGCCGAGGCCTACGACAAACAGTTTTTTGGCGGCCTGTGCCTGCAGTTGGCTCGTTCGTTCGGGTTGTCGTTTCGGTTAAGCTCACGGATGACGCGCGCCGGCGGCAAAACCACTCGAACGATTTTCCGAGGGACCCGCACAAAGCCCAGTAGCACGCATTTCGAAATCGCGTTGTCCACGTCGTTGTTATTTCAATCGTTCCGAAAACCTGGTGATTCGATCCGGGTTTGTGGGCATGAATGCAGTGATCGGTTGACCGCCATGCAGAGAATTGTCGAACACGAAATGATCCATTTGTGTGAAATGCTCGCTTGGATTCAAAGCGACTGCTCGGCAGGTAGATTTCAATCGATCGCTCGCAATATGTTCGGGCATACCGAGCATCGACATGAGCTGATCACGCAACAAGAGCGAGCAGCCAAAGAGTTTAATATTCGCGCCGGCGCTCGAGTCGCTTTTCCGTTCGAGGGCACAATGCTCAGAGGCGTTGTGAATCGAATCACGCGACGAGCCACCATCTTGGTCGAAGACCTTCGCGGTGTTCGATACAGCAATGGAAAACGCTACTTAAAATACTATGTTCCGATCCATCAACTTAGGCCAATTGACTAACCGTATGAGACATCTGACTACGATCACAGGAAAATCCAAGGCCGAATCTTTTGTTGCTTATTTGCTGACGCTGGACATTTCAACGCACGTTGAATCCACTGTGGACCAAAACGAATGGGATATTTGGGTAAGGGAAGAAGACCGACTTGAAATTGCAAAACGGGAGAGTCAACAATTTTTAGCCTCTCCGGACGATGTAAAATACCGCCAAGCGATCGATCAAGCCAAGGTGATCATCAGAGAGAAAAAACAAAAGTCCTCTGAACGCCAGAAGAATATTCAGTTCCCTACATCGCGGGTGAACCCGAATTTATTCGGCGGATCTTTACCGCCACTGACTTTAACATTGATTATCTTGTGCGTCTTCCTCGGCGTGGTCTCGAATTTTTCCGATCCAGGACCGGAGAACTCGCTGGGCAACTTCGTCATGAAGCAGCTCATGTTTGTCGACATGGGTTTATACAAGCTTACCGGCGACGCGGCGGCGTCCCTCAAACAAGGTGAACTCTGGCGCATACTGACGCCAGCATTTTTGCACGGGCATCCAATTCACTTGCTGTTCAACATGCTGTCCTTAGCTTCGCTTGGGCGACTCACCGAACGACTAGAAGGGATTGGTCGATTTGCAGTGATCATTTTGATAATCGCTACTGGATCACATCTGCTCCAAGGTCTGATGCCGATCAAGTGGTTTGGCTCACCCAACTTTGTCGGGATCTCGGGAGTGGTATTTGGATTGCTTGGTTACATGGGAATGAAAACCACGCTCAGACCGGACCTGGGGTTTCAGCTACCACGGCAAGTTTATATTATGACCGCGTTGATCTTGGTGTTTGGATTCAGTGGTGGGATGCAAGACTTTCAGATGGCTAACCTCGCCCACTTGGGCGGCCTCATCAGTGGGGTCGCGATAGGTTTCGTCATGAGCGACCGCCGCTTCGACCGGCGAACCTAATCGGATTGTGGGGCACTATTTGCGGACGGATGCGATTTTTTCCAATGCTCATGAGCAGCCTGGATTTCTTTCATATGCATCCACTGACCATGGGTTTTCGTTGTGCTAGAAACGATCGTGTTTGGTGCAATTTCTCCCTTCTCGATTTTGTGCAAGAAGTCAGACTCCTCAATGGGACCCACTGTCTTGGACTTGCCAAAAAAACTTTTTTTCATGAAAAACCAATCGGCAGACATTTTTCACTCTCCCAGACTACAACGTAAATAATCAATGCTAAACGAAGCATTGCATTCTAACGGAGGTGCCGTTGGAATTTCCAGAGTGCTAACCAAGCAACCACAAGACAATCATTCGCCCTGGTATTTTCCACCCATGTGAGGACGGGTAGCGGGTGAAACCGTGACGGGTGGTTCGGTCGCATTTTTCGAATCAGCCTTTGCCGATTCGGGCTTCGAAGCGACAGTATCGCTTTTTGCGCCGTTCAAGATCGAAACCAATTCCTTCGGGATCGATCGCAAATGAAGGTCTCTTTGTGGGAACGATATCTCGATTCCCGCTGCAGCAAAGCGTTTTCGAATTTGGGTATGCAAGTCATGCCTGGTAGGGAGTCGTTGGTCTAGATTCGCTAAATGAAATCTCGCTTTGAGATCTAACGTGCTGTCGCCAAACTGTTCGAAATAAGCTGTAGCCGGTGGTTCGCTCAGCACGTTCGGGTGATTCGAACAGACTTCTCGCAGGAGCGAGCAAGCGAGCTCGGGATCCGAATCATAGGAAACGCCCACCTGAATGATTATCCTGTTGGTCGAGTCGGAGAGAGTCCAGTTCAGCAACCGCCCGGTGATCAAGTCCTTGTTTGGAATGATCAACTCTTGCGAATCAAAAGTCGTAACCGTAGTGGCTCGCATTCTAATCCGCGAGACGCTGCCGGTCATGTCACCCAGCGTGATCACATCGCCAACACGGATGGGTTGCTCGAATAGCAAAATCAAGCCAGAAACAAAATTGCCAAAGATCTCTTGAAGACCAAACCCCAACCCAACACCCAACGCGGCGACGAGCCATTGAATGCTCGCCCACCGAACACCGATGCTGTTAAAGGTCATCGCAATGCCAAGAATCAACAGTGTGTATCGCGATAACGATGCGATGGCATA
>JAYVBW010000544.1:0-9430 GCA_043750255.1 Pirellula sp. | reverse complement strand
CGGTGTTCTTGTTGAGTCCAATCAAAGCGCGGCCCTCGGCGCCAGCAGGAACGATCAACACGTCCTCGTGCACGATGGGACTCGAGGACGAACCCCATCTACGGTCATCGGAACCTTTGCCAACGCTCTTCTCCCACAATGGATTGCCCTCTAAATCAAAGGCCATTACACCACTCTTTCCAAAGAAGACGTATACGTTTTTTCCGTCCGAGGTTGGCGTATGAGAAGCGTATCCGTGCTGCGGAACACCCATTCCGCTATACGGATCCTCGGGAACCGACGAGGGCAATGATTTCTGCCAAAGCGTCTTGCCGGTGTTACGATCAATGCAAACCAAGTGGCGGACCAAGTTTTTAATATCGCCCGGTTCATCCGGATTAATACCATAACCCGAGTAGCAAGTCACAAACACTCGGCTTCCGACCACGATCGGACACGAAACGCCCGCCCCAGGCAACGGAACTTTCCACTTAAGGTTCTCCGTTTCGCTCCATGTAGTTGGCGTCGACTCATTGTCATCCGCGACGCCCGAGCCATTCGGCCCCCGAAATCTAGTCCAATCTGCGAAAGCGGAGTTGTCGAATCCGAACTGGGTGGCCGAGCAAATTAACCCAAGCGTCGCCAAACGCGTCCAACGTGAACGAGACATCAAATTTACCTATCCTTCAGCATGAATACTTGAAATGGTATAACATCATCAGCAAACTTTTTTTTCACGTCCAACAACGCATGGATAATGAAATCCATGTTCGCCCGACTGCTAACCCTGTGGCGAGACTAGGGTTCCGTTGCAAACCAAATTTCATGACACTTCTCAGTGAACGCCACCATTCGTCCACTCGTTTCCAAGCTCCGGCTTGGGAACGCACACTCTGGAAGCTCTGCTTCCCGGCCCCTGCATTCTGCCAGCACTCGCCCAATGCCGCTGACTTTGGTAGCGGTACGGCGCGAGCCGTCCGGTGTTGTGAGAAAAAACTCATGAAAAACCGGGTGGCTTGCGCCACTCCGCTGCAAGAAATGGCTCCTGCGGTGTCAAAGTCAGCGGCATTGGGTACACGCCCTCAGTCTTTGAAACGACAAGATTAAGCGCTTAGACCGTTTGTCGAGTCGCCATTTCCTCACGCAATGCACGTAGCCCGCGTTTGAGTAAACCCGCGACTGCCATTTCTGACTTTTCGATTCGCTCGGAAATCTCCTTGAGTGACATCCCTTCTAAATACCGCAAGCGGATCGCTTCGCGTTGCGTTTCTGGTATGTGCTCTAGGCAGGTCGCCAATACAACCGATGCTTCGTCTCGCATCATGCGTTGACTCGGGGATGAGGATTCGGAAGGAACCATATCCTGCATGCCCAATGAATTGCTGCCCGACTCCGAGCTAACTCGCAGAATGACCTCTTTGCGGGCGGAACGTTTCTGCGCCGTTAAGTGCTGTTGGTGTGCGGTGGAGACGTTGTTGCGAAGTATGTTGCGAAGCCATGCCAGGAGTGACTCAACCGACTCTCCTCGAAAATCGTCAAAGTCGCGTGTCGCCTCAAGAAACGTTATTTGAACCACATCGGCGTAGTCGAGACGACTCTGCAATCGCTCATCGAGATGACGTTGAGCGATGACGTTTAGATAGGGGCGAAACCGATTCAGCAGTTCTCCTTTGGCGGACTCGTCCCCCTGTTTGGCTAAAGCGAGAATTTCTTGAGAATCAAACAGCATTGTTAGGAGTCCGGATCGATCTCGCCGATATGCATCCATTTCTTGAGCAACGGCGACAACGCCAAACAAACAACGCCAGCTCCGCATGCAAGGATCGCTACCATTTTGTAAACGTCGCCATAGATATGAACGGTTGCCGATGGAATTGGTACTATGTTGCCACCACCTTCATTCACCGAAGCATACTGTGCAATGATCCCGGCAAGGAATTGTGAAAATGCTGTCGCCAAGAACCAGGATCCCATGACCGTACTAACCAGTCTGGCTGGCGTCAGTTTCGTCACCATAGACAATCCAACTGGAGATAGACATAGCTCACCCGTGGTCAACAAAAGATACATCAACAGCAGCCAATAGGATGCGACCATTCCATCGGAGTCCGCGTTTTGGGCTCCAAAGTAGAGCATTGCGAATCCCATCCCTACTTGGATAAGGCTCAACGCGAATTTGACCGGTGTGCTAGGTTCTAACCCACGAGCGCCTAAGTATCCCCACAAGCCTGTCAGGACCAAGCCGAAGATCATGATGTAGATGCTATTGACTGCTTGGAAAACAGAAGCAGGTATTTCAGCTCCACCTAAACCGATTTTGCCGACATTTTCATCCGTGTATTTCCATTCAATTTTTTTGTCTTCACGCGTTGCGCTGTCCTGCTTAGCAAACTCTCGCAAATAGGTCATGGCAGTCATAGTCATCCTGGGTTCCTTCTGAAGTTCGGCAATAGTCGCCGCAAGCTTTTCTTCAGGCATACGTTTCCCTTCTTCTTTGGCCCGCTCAACTTGACGCATGGCCTTTTCGATTTGCGAGTCCACCCGGTTGGACCCATTTTCGTGACCAAGAAACTCTTGACTGAAATACTCCATGCCCTCTAGTTCCTTATCCGTGGACAAACGGAGCTCAACGATTTGGCCAACGTCCGACTGAGCGACGAGTTTCGTCTCGGCAACACGATCTATGTTTCGGTCCGTATAGTTATTAACAGAACTGCCAGACTGTTCAAAAAACGCCCAAAACCAGATGGAGAAAAAGGTCAGAATGAAAACCACAAACATGCGTTCTCGTGCTATCTTGTTCATTCGTATCGCTTCACGAATCAAATAAATCGTAGCGGCGATTCCTGCTAAAGATAAGACGAGTCCAGCCGGACGACTGGCCTCTTCGACAAACTTGGCCAGCCCCTTTATTAATTTGCTTGGGCTCTCCTGCATCGGTTTGATTACGGACTCAGGGATCAATGTCAACTGCTCGTTGAAGCCTGGAACAACCGAGAACCCGGAGACGAGTAGCACGAAAACGGGAACGGCAATAACAACACCGACCAAGACCTTGATCAAATTCGCCCTCCATAATTCCGGGTAGGGCGCTCTGCCAATTTCTTTAGGAAGCCCACCCCGAGCAAGAGCTGAAATGGCAACGATTGCAGAAATAATCAGTGCAAACACGACAAAATAAGTCGAGATCAGCGAAAACCTATCGCCAGCGTTGAATCGAATCATCCCCACAACACTGCTGGTCGCGGCAAGAGCGATTAGGATTTGCGTTGCTAAGTTGGGTGCGACAAAAACAGCAAGGCCGATCAACATCCCGATCGTCGCTAATCCAAAACCTAAATGCCATCCATACGTTTCACCAATGTATCCGCAGAGTAGGGGCGAGATCGCACCACCTAGGTTAACTCCGATATAAAAAATGGTGAAGCCGCTGTCCCGCTTCGTGCTCTGCTCCGAGTATAGCTCTCCCACCATCGATGAGATGTTAGGCTTGAAAAAACCGTTGCCTGTAATCAAAAATCCAAGCGCACAAAAGAACCAAAGTTCCGTTTGAATCATCATGAGCAAATGGCCCACCGCCATGAGCAGCCCCCCGATCACGACCGCCGTACGTTTGCCGAGCATTCGATCAGCGATCATGCCTCCAAAAAACGGCGTCATGTAGACAAGTGCAGTGTAGGCTCCATAGACGGAGTTGGCGTCTTTGTCACCATAACCTAAGAACCCCTTGAGCATGTAAAGCATCAGTAGAGCGCGCATCCCGTAGAAAGAAAACCGCTCCCACATCTCGGCAAAAAACAACGTGTAAAGCCCGGTTGGATGCCCGAAAAGCGTCGGGAGAGTATCCGGATCTAGTTTCGATACTTGCGAGTTACCTACATGCACTTTACTGTCCATCCGAATGGGAAATCGTTGATTCAAGTTCGGGTACGAGCATAGGCTGTTATGTTACCCCGGGCAAGTACCAAGCACTCCGATGCGCCGTCATCCCGATATGCGGATAATAGGACTCCGACGCCGGTGCAGAGAGCAACAAAAGCATAGTTCCGCGCCCCGCCGCTTCATGCGTTCGTTCGATTAAAACCTGACCGATGCCTTGACCTTGAAATGCCTTGTCAACCGCTAGGTCGGAGAGGTAGGTGCAATAGTGAAAGTCCGAAATAGCCCTAGAAACTCCCACCAGCAAACCATCGCTCGACCTAGCCGTGAAAATCACGTCCGCGTTTCGGAGCATTCCTTCAATCGTCTCGCGATTGCCAACTGGTCTACGTTCCGCAAGAGTAGATCGCACTAAACAGTCGATAAATTCGTCGGCAGAAAGATCCGGTTCAAGTCGATACGTTACGTCTGTCATGGTGTTGCAATCCTTTTACTATTCTCCCGACGATTCGAAATGCAATGGCTTCCAATGCCTTCGCCGAACGGGTCGGATTTTAACACACTAAAGTCTCGAGCAGTGCTAGGCTGGGTACTTTACTTCCCCTCGTTTCCCCTCGTTCCCAAGCTCCAGCTTGGGAACGCACACTCTGGAAGCTCCGCTTCCCGCGCCCATCACCCGCTCAGTTCGTCCGCCCCGACCAGACCCTTGCAGCTGCAGCGTGGTGAGCTGGAATCAAGGCGGGGCGTCGAAGCGGAGCTTCGGGGACGGCGTTCCCAAGCTGGAGCTTGGGAACGAGGGTGAGGAGATTAGCTGAGATCCGGCGATTGCGGAGCAGTCGGCCACCATCTACTCGATCGGTGATGACTTTGATAGACTCACGTCCATGAGACCGAGAACCTATATCTTTGCCGTTGCCATAGAAGATTATCAAGACACATCCTTCCAAAGCGTAGTCTACGCCGAACAAGACGCTCAAGATTTTGTTGCGGCTTGGCAGACAATGGGTGTGGAACCAGCCGACTGTGTCATCCTGCTCAGCGATCAAGCAACTCACGCAGCATTGCGTTCGACTCTCCTGAATTTCTTGAGCAAAGTAGGCCCCGAAGATCGGTTGATACTGTTCTATGCTGGTCATGGTGCTTCGATCCATGGCGCTAGCGTTGTTTTCGCTTGCGACACTCGAGTTGACGATGCCGAAAAATCAAGCCTTCCGCTAGCGGAAATCCTGAACGGTATGCGTCAGGCCAAATGCAGCCAAATAATCCTTTTTCTGGATGTTTGCCACGGCTCAATTCCGAGTGCGTCCGGCGATACGCTCGGATTAGAGACCGAGTTTGCTGGCGATGATCTTCGGGCGTTCTGCAAAGAATCTGCGTCGCGCTTTGCATTCGTTTCTTGCAAGTCCGATGAAATTTCGTTTCCCAGCAGATCACTCAATCATGGTATTTGGACGCACTGCCTCATTCAAGCGATCAAGGGCGATGCCAAGGAATCGATTGGCAAAGACCGCCGCGTTACTACTACGACTTTGCAAAAATATTTGCTAATTGAGGTTCCTCGCATCCTCCGTGTCACGATTGCTGGTACTGTTAGACAAACCCCCGTCCTGTTTGGTAGCAAAACCAAAGAATTAGGTCTTGTGGATCTTTCGGAACTTTTACCAAAAGGTCAACTCGCGGTGGGAGCGGCGATAAACCCGATCAAAGACTCCTGTTTGAGTGGCGAGATCCGGGGACGTGTCCGTGAACTCCGCGGATATACAAAACCAAAGACACCGCTTGCTATGCACAATGACTGGGAACGCGATTTTGTCGAGAAGGCTGGATCCGGTGAAGTATCCGCGCACGCAACGGAAATATTCGAACAGCTTCGAGAGTCCTTCCGATACAAACGCAAGGACCTTAGTTTTACGAACATAGCATCAACGGCGTCCATTAAAGGTCCTGATTTCGACGTGAACATTTCGCTGTCACAGGACCCAGATGATGCTGAGAAATATCTGTTAACGACCGAGGTTAGGTCGTTCCGTACCTCCACTGTTATCGATGATCCGAATTTCCTAGCGATCTTTACGAAGTACTGCAAAAGAATTGTTTTCGAGCTCGATGCCAACCTTGATTTGGAATCCAAGATCGATGACATCGAAGAGAATGATGCGCTGGCTGCTCATCTCGATTACGACCCCGAATGCACGGAGTTCACACTTCTACTGCCTGAACTCGGAATCGTAATTCATGCGACTGGCGACCGGATGGTGTTCTCATTGAATTCACCGGGTGATTTAAAATTGCTGCTCGGCAATACACAAAAGGCATTCACGCAGCTCGCGGGCAACCGCATCAACCTTGGACTTCGCAGCTCCCAACGATAAGACCTGGACACGTTGCTTCGCGGCGTATTTTGCGACTCCTTTGCGCGCTGATTCCTGCCGCCATTTTGACCACCTGCCGCTATGTCGACTATAATCAACTTATGGACATTTATGTTGAGTTTAGAAATCTCCTGAAATCACTTAATGAGCACGAAGCGAATTACGCAGTTTGCGGGGGATTCGCAGTGGCTTTTCACGGGTATGTCCGTGCAACCAAGGATATCGACTTGCTCGTCCATCTAGCTGACATCGACTCTCTCGTCGCTATCGCGGTGGAATGCGGCTTTGATCCATGCGACGATTTTTTGCGCTTTGGTATTGGAACAGACCGAGAAATTGTCATCAAACGCATGAACAAGTTTGTCGGCCAGGATTTTTTGACGTTGGATTTGATCCTCGTCAATTCGCAAACAGAATCCGCTTGGAAAACACGACTCGAGGTTGCTTTACCTGACCAGAATATGCAAGTGGTATCTCTCGATGGTTTAGCGACGATGAAACGACTTGCTGGGCGTACTCAAGACTTGCTCGACCTCGAAAAATTGGGCTTGAATAACTCATGAACGATGTAAATCGCAAGAACCTTGACCCGCAGCGAAAATTACCTAGCCTCGATAGCTCTGAAGTCGAGATGGACATGTCATCGATTGCGATCCAGAAAAGACTCGAGACGTTAGGTCAACTCAGTCGGCTCGCTAATTATCTTGCAAAAGGGATAATCCTCGGCAAGGCGGAGGACTGTCGCGATCGTGCAGTCGCTGGTTACCGACGGGTTCATTCCGAAGATTGAAGCGTTCGGAAGCGTACGCAGGGCTTCGAGTTTTAAGTGGTTGTCAAACATGCAGACCGGCGGCGTGGCCTGTGCTCCAAGCTGCTTGAAAATTGTAGCCACCAATCGGTCCGTCTAAATCGAGTATTTCGCCAGCGAAAAACAAGCCAGGCATCTTACGGCTTTGCATGTCTTGAAAGTTAACTTCACCTAGCGTAACACCACCCGCCGTCACCTCCGCTTTGGGATAGCCTCGCGTACCATGAATAGGAACCGACAATGCCTTGATTCGTTCGATCAATCCGTTTCGAACTTTTTTTGACATCTCGGCCGTGTGCACTTCATTGGTCGAGCCGACCATTGCAACCAAAGCAGACGCAAGCCGTTTGGGAATGCGTTGGCTTAGCACGTTCGCGATCGTCTTGTTCGATTCCTTGGCGGCATCGATCAGCCATTGCTCGCAAGCCTCGCGCGACACGTCGGGCAATAGATCGACGAGCATAGCCGCAGGTCTGTCGTTCGGTAAGTCCGAAAAGCAGCGAGAGACGTTCATGGCGGTTGGGCCACTGCAGCCGAAATGCGTCCAAAGCAATCCGCCTCGCGAAGTCGCCCGTTCCAGGTTCGCGATCTTCGCATCTGGCCCCATGACTCTTGCAGTCACTTCAGCGTCATCAAGTGTTATGCCACTGAGCTCGTGAACCCACGCTTCATTGGAAAGCAAAGGGGTTAATGCAGGTCGAAGAGGCGTAATCGTATGCCCCATCGCTTGGGCCCATGGGTACCCGTCGCCGGTTGTTCCGCACCCGCTATAGCTGAGTCCACCACAGGTCAAGAGGACGGAGTCGCTGATGAAATTCGCCGTCGACTGTCCTTGGATTCTTACCGATACTTCGAAGCCACCGCTTTCCAACTGCAACGGTCGGATCGATTGAACTGCGGCTCCAGTGACCAAGCTGGCCCCCTCGCGCGCTAGACGTCGCACGACCGCATCGCGAACATCGATTGCGCGATCGCTGGCAGGAAATATTTTGCCGGTCTCTTCGACTTTGGTTGGAACTCCCTCTTGGTCCATTTGTCGTACGACATCCTGAGGGGACAGTCGACTCAAAACGGAGAGCAAAACTCGGCCATTTTTCCCGAAGGCATCGGCGATTTTTCGGCTATCGCAGTTGTGGGTGATATTGCAACGCGTCCCGCCTGACATCAGAATCTTGACGCCAGCTTTGTTGTTCTTTTCGAGAACCAGCACTTTCCGACCACGTGCGGCCGCGGTTCCCGCAGCCCAAAGTCCGGCTGCACCTCCTCCCACAATTATGACGTCCCACCGCGTTTGCATGAATGATTCGCTATTCGTTCTGCACGATTTTGGATTCGAGGTTACACTATGTCGGTCGGTTTTGGCGACTTTCGTAAGCCATTGCCAATCGAAAAGCTACCACCCCATCGCAACTATGTCGACAGAAGTAAAAAAAACAGAAGTTGGAAGTTATTTCATTTCCAATTATCCGCCTTTTTCGCAGTGGACAGGCGACGCATTGCCGACCATCCATGCGGCCATGGCGAATCCGCCTCTTAAACAACACTCCACCTCCGGCCAGGAGTTGGAAACCCCGCTTGGTTTGTACCTGCACATTCCGTTTTGCCGCAAGCGTTGCAAATTCTGTTACTTCAAAGTTTTCACCGATGTCAACGCTGGAGAGATTGAACGCTATGTGTCTGCATTGACTCATGAAATAGAACTGGTTTCGCAACAGCCGGTCATGGGTGGCAGACCGTTTCGATTTGTCTATTTCGGTGGTGGCACCCCGAGCTTTCTTTCTGTCAAACAATTGCAATCGCTATTCGACCGACTGCATAAAAGTATTTCTTGGGACCAAGCTGAGGAAGTCACTTTCGAATGCGAGCCGGGAACACTGAGCGAATCCAAAGTGCACGCGCTCCGCGAGCTCGGTGTCACACGATTGAGTCTCGGAGTAGAGAATTTCTCGGATGCTATCCTCGAGGAAAATGGTCGTGCCCATTTGTCTAAGGAAATTCACAAAGCATGGGAATGGATTGTGGCCGCCGGATTTCCCAATGTGAATATCGATTTGATTTCAGGAATGGTAGGCGAGACATGGGACAATTGGCGTGAGAATGTTCGTCGGACGCTGGAGCTATCACCAGAGAGTGTGACGATCTATCAAATGGAATTGCCGTTCAATACCGTCTACTCCAAAGACCTTTTGCAAACCCATCAAGCGGCTCCGGTAGCGGACTGGCAAACCAAGCGTGATTGGGTTCAGTATGCATTCGAAGAATTTCAAACGGCTGGCTACAAAGTCAGCAGCGCGTACACCGTAGTTAAGGATCCTTCGAAGGTCAGTTTTTCCTATCGCGATAATTTGTGGCGTGGTTCAGATTTGATCGCGACGGGTATCGCCAGCTTTGG
>JAYVBW010000543.1:0-4226 GCA_043750255.1 Pirellula sp. | reverse complement strand
CAAACGATCTGGAAGGGCTACCAAAGACTACACCAAACAGCCATTGGTATAGCGCTCGCACAACGCTAAAATAAGACAGAAATGTGGGTAATGATGAGGACTTGCGTCCCAGGCTAATGCCTGTCGTCGCTTCGCGACTGGTTGAATGCTCTGAATCGCGAAGCGATAGCAGGTGATAGCCCCGGACGCGAGTCCGGGGTTTGGAATCAACAGAATCCCCAGAGTCGCGAAGCGACGACAGGTGTGCGGCGAAAATTGTCCGCCTTCTCCCCTGCGCTCTCTGTGTCCTCTGCGGTTGAGAACAGCGAGCAGGAAATCTCGGAAAACGTTGGTGTAAATCGATCATTGGTGAACCACCAATCCAGCGGCTGTCAATTCAATGCAATTGAACTCGGCAAAAGCAATTTGAAGCTCTGGCATTACGGATTCAAAAAGAGTTAGAAGTTCGATATTGGAGATATTTCCCACGGTGACCCAAAGCAGTTTTGGTGGCCGGCCAGTAACTAAATGCGAATCCAGAAAGTCCCTGTCCTTGCTGATCACGATGCGTCTCGTCTCTGCGGCGATACGGTTGATTTCGGCATCCGTGGTACGGTTGCCATTGGGCAAATCCAACGTGTGCAATGCATCATGCCCCAGGGCTCGGAGTTGTTCCGACAGCCGGCGAGGTAATTGAGCGTCAATCAGCCAATTCATGCGCTGACCTTTGTCGAGGTTTTTACGTCGCTAAGCTTGGCGGCGTATTGCAAACACGCGCGAATGTCTTCCTCCTTTAGGTCCGGATAGTCCGCCAGAATTTCCGAGTGACTCATACCAGCCGCTAACAGTTCGAGAATCGTCGTTACCGGATATCGAAGACCGCGAATGCATGGCTTGCCGTGACAGATTTGCGGATCGATTGTGATGCGTTGATTGATAATCATCTTTGTGTTCCTTTGGTTTCTGGTCAGTTCTCGTCAGTGGGAATTGAACCGCTGAGGACGCGGAGTTACGCAGAGACTGGCAGTCCGGCTTCGGCTCTGCGCTCTCTGTGTCCTCTGCGGTTGAAATTGTGTTTGATTCTTCATCCTAACATCCGTTCCAATTCTTCGAGATCCTTGGCGATCTCTGCTTCGAATTTCTTGAGCCGCTTCAGGATCACTTTCGGGGAGTCATACTGTTCTTCCTTGTGAACAATTTCCTTGTACCGGTTGATGGAAAGATCATAGGCGTTTTCCTCGATCTCTGATTTGGGTACGAAGAATGCGTTTTGAGTTCGGTCGGAGAAATCTGGAGTCGAGGTTGTTTTGGTTGGCCGGGAACCGGAGGCTAGCGCCTTGCGGCTGATGGTGGGATTGGCAGTTTGCTTGAGCCACTTGGGCCATGCTTTTCTCAGTGCGTCGAGATCCTGCCAGTCGTCTTCGGGTCCGATCTTGTCGCGCTTGTCGTCGAGAGTTCTACCGTCGGCCTGGACGTCGAAGAAGAAAACGTTGTCGGTTTGGCCTCCCTTGGTGAATAGTAGAATCGCGGTGCTGACACCGGCATATGGTTTGAAAACGCCAGACGGCAGTTTGATGATCGCTTCGAGCTGATTCTCCTCGATCAACATCTTGCGTAGCTCTTTGTGTGCATTGGACGATCCGAAGGTAACACCGTCGGGAACGATGACTGCACAGCGCCCGCCGAGCTTGAGCATTCGCAGCATCAGAACAATGAACAGGAGTTCGGTCTTCTTGGTTTTGACTTTGCCAGTGAGCGTCTTGTGCACGTCTTCGTCGTCCAACGATCCCTTGAACGGCGGATTGGCGAGGATCAAGTCAAACGCATCTGTCGCCCATTTTCGCGTTTCCTTGCGATCGGTAAAATTGGTGCTGAGGGTGTCTTGATAGTTGATATCCGGCGTGTCGATCTCGTGCAGCATCATGTTCATCGCGGCGATGCGGAGCATAGTCACGTCGAAATCGAAGCCGTGAAACATCTCGCTCTTGATGTGCTTCCATTGATGCGGAGTGATTTTATCGCCTGTGTAGGTGACCGATTGAGCAAGGGAACCGGAGGCTAGCGCCTTGCGGCTGATTTCGGAACCCGCGGCGAGCGACGTCGGCTCAGATTGGTAAACGATTTTTCCAGTTTCGGACGTGAAGTGTTGTCGCAATGCTTCCATAAACTGAACTAAGAATCCGCCTGTACCACAGGCAGGATCGCCAACCGTCCAAGACAATGCTGCGTCGTGGTTGCCTTCCAGGACCAGATCGACCATCAAATCGATGATGTGTCGCGGTGTTCGGAACTGGCCATTGATGCCTGCTGTTGTGAGTTTGCTGAGCAGGTATTCGTACAAATCACCTTTCGTGTCGCCTTGTGTCAACGGTAGGGCTTCGATCATGTTAATGGCTGACATCAACAGCGACGGCTTGTTGATCATCAGTGTGGCGTCTTTCATGTATTGATTGAAGGTGTTGGCTGGATGTCCCTCGCTTACGCTGCGGGCTGTAGAGGAACCGGAGGCTAACGCCTTTCGGCTGATGTCGTTTCCTGCGGATAGCGCCGTCGGCTCTCCCATGACACGAAAATGCGGAAATACTTCGTCGCGGACGATCCTTAGGATTTTATCTGCGTCGGCTTCTTGCTTTAGGTGACTCCAACGCAAATGTTGCTTGCCGCGCGGGAAGTAGACGCCTGGAAACGGTTTATCCTTGTGCTTGCGAGACCACTTTTTCTCTTCGGTGCTCTCTCGCATGTCGAGTAAACGTGCGAACATCAGGAACGAAATTTGTTCGATGACGGTAAGGGGGTTGGTGATGCCGCCGGTCCAGAACTCTTCCCAGAGCTTGTCGATTTTGCTGCGTAGTGGGCCTGTTATCAAGGTTAGTTGCATCCATTCATTTGGGTAATAAGTCGGTGCTTGCACTTAGTCGCAAAGCGACGACATGCACTAGCCTGGGACGCGAGTCCCAGGTATGCGGTTTCAGGAGAGTGCAAGTCGCAACGCGACGACAGGAACGTTAGCGGCCCTCGGAACCTGTCGTCGCGTTGCGACTTGGGTGGCACGGTGGCGCGGGTACCTAGGACTTGCGTCCTAGGCTGATACATGCCATCGCTTCGCGATTGACAACATTGTCGCTGATACATGCCATCGCTTCGCGAATGAGGGAACTGTGTCATGCCAGAATCTCCTGTTCGAATACATATGTTGGATCGAATTCGACCTGGTGGTTCGCCAGCATGGTTAGATACTCGTCCATAAAACCTTGTCTGCAGTGATGTTCGCGCTGGTTCGAAATGTACCGCATTACCGCTTCGGACATGGATTGACTTACGGAAAACGCGCCGTAGCCGCGTTGCCACTCGAATCTTTTTGGGGTCATGCGATGATCGTTGATCCACTTGGATGAGTTCGCTTTCAGAAGCTGGATGGTTTTGGAAATTGCAAACTCGGGATGGATGCGAAGGAACAAATGGACATGATCTTCGATTCCTCCGGATTTTAGGAGCGTCGATTTATGGTCTTTGACAATGCCGCCAATGTACGCATAAAGGTCGTCTTGCCAATCGTCGAGCAACAGTGGTTTACGGTATTTGGTCGAGAATACGACGTGCAGCAAAATTCCGTGGTGGGTCGTCATGGTTTGGCTCATGTCGTCGCTTCGCGACTGTTTGGTTTGGCTGGTCATAAGTCCTGGGACTTGCGTCCCAGGCTATCGCATGTCGTTGCTTCGCAACTGAACGGTTTTGGCAGTCAGTGACTGCCAAATTCGGGAGACACTGATGCCCGAATTTATCGTGCGGACAGTGAACGCACACTTGAGCGGCAGGTATTTCGTCTATTCGATTTCCCTCTATCCCTGTGTTTTTGTGCGATTTGTGGTTAGTTTTTCTTTTGAAATGAACCGATGATTTCAAAAAGTTCGTCCGCCAGTCGCTTGTCGAAGAGTCCATCCAAGCTGTCACTGTGCAGTGTGGTGAATGGCGGCTCGTAGAGGTCGTCTGTTTTGATGGAACCGAATTTGGCGATGTGGTTCTGGAGCAAGTCCAGAAACTTGATCTGGTGCGATGCCATGTTTGGATGTGCTTGAACGAATTCTGTGAATCGGGTTTGAACCGCGTCTGCGTCCATGCCGATGATTTCGCGGATTGCCTGATCCAGCGACTCCGCCTGCTTAAAGTAGTCCATCAAGTCGTGCAAATCGAGCCCCGGCTCTTGAACCAGCACGAGCGAGCACAAGTCTTCGAGATCGTTTTCGGTA
>JAYVBW010000542.1:0-2213 GCA_043750255.1 Pirellula sp. | reverse complement strand
GCGTTGCTGTCAGCCGGAACAACGAGTTTGGCGCGAAGTTTGCCATTGATCTGCAAAGGTACTTCAATCTCACTTGAGCGAGTCAGCGACTCATCGTAGATTGGCCACGGCTCGTATGCCAGCGATTGATCATTCCCAAGGGCTTGCCATAGTTCCTCGGCCATGTGAGGCGCATAAGGAGATAGTAAAAGAACGAGCGATTCCATGCCTTGTTTAGGCCTCACCGCTTCCTTGGTAAAGAAGTTCACAAACTCCATCATGCGGGCGATAGCCGTGTTGAAGCTTAGAGATTCAATGTCCCTGGTGACTGCCATAATCGTGCTGTGTATAACCCGATTTTGCTCGGCCGTCGGCGCGCTATCTTGAATGGAATCGACTAGCCGATTGTCCTCTGAATGGGTATCAACCATTAATCGCCACACACGATCGAGAAAGTTCCTGACGCCATTGACTCCCGTTGTGCTCCATGGCTTGGTCGCTTCCAATGGTCCCATGAACATTTCATAAAGCCGCAACGAGTCTGCTCCATATTCCGATACAACGGAATCGGGATTGACTACGTTTCCACGAGCTTTCGACATTTTGTGCGCGCGACTGTCGATGCGAATGGAGGGATCTGCGACCAAGACGAAATTGTCTCCGACCTTGGTCACGTCGCTGTCAGCCACCGAAACCGTTTCAAGTGATTCTTTCGTCTTGGTGTGAACGAATCCTGACTCTCCCTTTTCGGTATGAACGGTGCTTACCCACTGACCTTCTAAAGTTTGGAAACCCGTGTATTCCACTTCACCGAGAATCATTCCTTGATTGACCAATTTATGGAACGGTTCGGTGTGCGAAACATAGCCACGGTCGAACAAGACTTTGTGCCAGAAGCGAGCGTAGAGCAAGTGCAAGACAGCATGCTCTGCACCACCAATGTATAAATCAACCGGCATCCAAGCTTTTTCTTTTGCACGATCGACTATCGCTGACGTATTCTTGGGATCGATAAATCGCAGGTAGTACCAACAAGAGCCAGCCCACTGGGGCATTGTGTTGGTCTCGCGTCGATAACGTTTGCCTTCGATGGTCACGTAAAGCCAACTGTCGTCGGCTTTGGCAAGCGGCGGTTCGGGCCTGCCGTGCGGTTTGTAATCATCGAGTTGAGGTAAATCGACAGGGAGATCCTTGACATCCACTGCTCGTATGATGCCGGTCGGTTTTCCGGACGCGTCCAACTCGTGCAAAATCGGGAACGGCTCGCCCCAAAATCGTTGCCGGCTGAACAACCAATCGCGCAATTTGTAATTGATTGCTTGTCTTGCAACTCCCTTTGCAGTCAATTCAGCGATGATCCTGTTCTTGGCCTCTTGAGTGTCTAAACCATTGAGCGATCCGCTGTTCAAGGCAAGTCCTGCACCTGTAAAACACAAGTCGCCGTCAAGGATTTTTTTGCGATCTGAGTGACTGGGAGGCGGCTCGACCACGCATTCGACGGATAGATTAAAAGCTTTAGCAAATTCAAAATCTCGCTCGTCGTGCGCTGGCACAGCCATAATCGCACCGGTTCCGTAACCGATCAAAACGTAGTCCGCGATCCATATGGGAATCGGTTTGAAAGTGACTGGATTGATAGCGTAGGCCCCGGTAAAGACACCGGTCTTCTTTTTGTCGCCGTCGGTGCGATCTCGATCGCTCTTGAATGTTGCCGCATCGCAATACTGCTTGACCGCCGCCGCAGAATCGGCAGTCGTTACCTTTTTTACAACTGGATGCTCCGGAGCGATAACCATGTAGGTTGCTCCGTACAGTGTGTCAGGCCGTGTTGTATAGATGCGCAGTACGTCGTCGGGGATGGTTTCCAAAAACGGCTGGCCCATTCGGCTGTTCTGCCAATCGGGAAACTCCGACTGTGAAACAATCGGGAAGTCCACTTCGGCACCGGTGCTGCGGCCAATCCAATCGGATTGTAGTTTTTTGATCCCGGGCGTCCAATCAAGCCCGTCCAGATCGCTGATCAATCGGTCTCCGTAAGCGGTGATACGCAGCATCCATTGCCGCAGCGGCATACGTTGAACGGGATGGTTTCCGCGTTCGCTTTTTCCGTCGATGACTTCTTCGTTGGCCAAAACGGTACCCAGGCCAGGGCACCAATTGACTAACGCTTCGCCTTGGTATGCGAGTCTGTGTTTATCACGAAACAGAGCTACGGCGTCTTGTCCTTGAGCAGC
>JAYVBW010000541.1:0-8403 GCA_043750255.1 Pirellula sp. | reverse complement strand
GCAACCACGGGTAAAATCGCGTTAATTTTCTTTTGGATACTTCTTTCCGTTTCCACCTGTAAAGTCGTGATATCGCTCGCAGTCATCTCTGGGAATTCGCTTGCAGGTTTACCTGGATTCAACTCTCTCCATTTGTAAATCGCCACCTTGCGATAATAAGAGAATGGAATTGAAACCGAAACGGATACACGCGTGGTTTTATGCCCGACTGTTTCCGTTCGCTTTAGCGTGTTTCCGGTAACGCTCTTTTCGTTTTCCGTTTGTTCCTTCGATTCTGTGTTCTGGTCCGGACTTGTGTTGAGTGAAGCGCTTTTATTGGCGAGCGCATTAGGTTCTGTACCTGGCCTGCCTCCCGTCGAGCTTCGCTGGCTTTTGGCGTCTTTTTTGCTTGAAGCCGATTGGATTACGGTTGGTTTTTCGTTGAAGCTAAGGCTTTCCGTTGTTTCACCGGCAGTCGGGTCAAGCTCAACGTTCACGTCCAATCGGACATTGCCATAATCCGTTAAGAGCCGTTCAGCTCTAAGGCGATATTCTTCCTCCTGCTGCCTTTTCAACTGGTAGTACTTGGACTGTTGCATGGAAGTCGGATCATCGGAAGCGATCGTTGTTTGGCCATTGCAATAAACAGCAATATCGGATTGCTTAAGTCCTGCAAATGATTTCTCGACAAAACTGATAATGGCACGCCGTTGATCGGCTGCTAGCTCTTTACTCCCTTTTGTTTGGATTGCGACACTGGCCGTTTGCTTCCGATCTCCTGAAAAACCAGCCCGTTTTTCGTCGTAGGTGATAAATGCGTCTTGGATTATCGGATCCATGCGTTTGATTGCATTGGAAAGTGACTTCAGCTTTCCATTTAAAAGCTTTTGTTCTGTCGTCTTGGTCGATTCCAGAAAGCTGTTGCTATTGAGCGCTGTCTCGATCGAATTACCCATCCTCTCCGGAACGGCTTTTCCCTCAGAGATGGCTTTGTAGTACAAGTCGCTGGATGCTCTCGGCACTCGCATACGATTGCCTATTCGTTCAAAACCGCGGAGACCTGAGTTTCCAAGCGCGAACTCAATATTGTCGAGTTCATCCTCACTTAGTGTTTTTCCATCCAATAGGTACACCATTGCACCGTTGCCTGTAGCAGCACTCTGAATTAGAAACACGGAACTTATCCCGATCCCGACTGTCAGTAATACCGCCATCAATTTGGATTGCGGCGTCATCCCTGCTACGAGAGACCGCATCTGCTGGATGAATTCATTGAGCTGATTCATAGATTGAAGTTCGGTTCAAGAGTGTTTAGACGCGGATCGAGTTGAGCTCTTCGTACGCATCCATAAGCTTGTTTCGGATTTGCACAAGCAAACGAAACGACATGTCGGCTTTCTGCATACTCGTGAATACTTCGGCTTGATTGACGTCGCCGCCAGTTAGCAACTGCTCCATCTGACCGTTAGCGGACATTTGCATGTCATTTACCTTCGCAACTCCACCCACCAGCATGTCGGAAAAAGGTTTACTACTGCCTTCGTTAGAGCGTCCAAGCTCCGACTGTGCGTTCGCTCGCTGTAGCAATCGCATGGCTTTGTCTGCATGCTGGGCCAACATGGAATCGGAGCGGATTTGCATACGGAATTACGCCAGAATGCTGAGTGTTTGTCTGGCAAGTCCCTTGGTGACTTCCATGACGCCAATGTTGGCCTCATAAGATCGTGACGCTTGCAATGCATCGACGAACTGTTCGTTCATGTCGACGTTTGGGTAGGCTACGTAGCCCTTCCATTTACCCTCAGTTGCGGCAAGTGGGTGATCCGGCTGAAAGCGATAGAGCGGCTCGGACTCGTCAATCTCGACCTTGGCAATTTTGACTCCGGCTGCTCCACCCTCTGCTTGTTCCTCAGCCGTTTCAAAGACCACGAAACGAGGCTGATAAGGCTTATTCTCGCCTGCCTCGTTTTTCAACGTCGACATGTTGGCGATGTTGCCGGAGATAGTATTAAGTCGAACTCGCTGAGCCACTAACGCGCTCGTGCTAATGTCCATGGCAGAAATCATAATCGGTCGCCTCCTGCGATCACACTTTTTCTGAAACACTCAGTTCCACAGTGATACGCTTTAGCAAATCCCGCCCATTGAGCCAAGATCTATCGAAAAGATTTCGCGAATGCTAGCAAAAGATTCAGTCCTGGCTGGCAGGCGGCACCTATCTTATCGAACCGCCGTGCGGGCTTCTGGCTCCGTCAGTCCAGGTAGTGAAGAATAAAATGCTGCTTCATCGACACCGTCGCCATTAAAATCTCCGACGACGACTTGCCCCGCCTGACCTTCGATTTCGAAAACCCGATCGGTTGCATCCAATCGACCATTTCCGTTGCTATCCACAATCAAATCTCTGCCTCGAACGACCGCAACCTCGTCCAATCCGTCGCCATTGAAGTCACCGACTACCGCGATGTCACCTTGTTGCCCAAAATCAAAGAACGAATCGTCTTCGTCTTGAAAACGTCCGTCTCCATTCACATCGATTCGCCATTTGCCGTTATTGAAAATACCCAGTGTTGAGATACCATCGCCGTTGAAATCCCCGGCAACAGGCTGGTCGGTGTCACCGCCAAAACGGAATACATGGTCAATGACGTCGGATCGCGGATCGCCATTGACGCTGCGTTGCATGAGCCGATCGTGTCCTGCTACTTTTTCGCGAGGTGGCAGGTTTTTGGGAATTGAGATGAGCCTATTCTCGGGATCGGGCAAACCAGGCTCGGTCGCTAGTGCGTGTTCGTCACCTGCCCACTCGGGACCGAAGATTCCGATATCATCTTTCCCGTCACCGTCCCAATCTCCAACCACAGGCAAATCGCCCTTTTCGCCGAGTTTCGCCCATAGATCGCCTCGATCCCAGACACCGTTTCCATTGATGTCTAATAACCATTCTCCGTCTTTGAACAGTGCCAACTCATCCCGCCCATCCCCGTTGAAGTCGCCAGCTAGTTGTTTTGCCCCCCCAATATCGAAAGCATCTCGAGAGAGCTTTGCGGGCTTGTTCTTCGTAGTGGAAACGATCACCCAACGACCACGGTCCAGCGTATCCACCGTCCATAGACTTGTATTAAGCAGTTTAGCGGAACTTGCAACGCGATCACGACTAACCGTCTTTTCATCCTGATGTCCGCGTGGCTCGCCAGCATTGATTACGCTTAAATGCCATGTGTACTCAACCGAATAGCCCGCAACGGGCATATCTGGCCGACCCAATTCAAATGGTGGTATTACCAGCATGCGATTAAAAGGTGGCGAAACAAATCCGTTTACCGGCGGTGGATCGATGGGCGGTGGACTAGTGGGTGGTGGCGGCGCAGGCGGATTCCTGGGCGGAGTCGTGAGCGGGGTCATGGTCACGACAATTTCGCTGAAATTATTTTCAATCGATTGAGCACCCGCTTGTAAATTGATCATCAAGATCGCATCGCTTCCAGGGCTCGTGGCTGGATCTATCGCCAACTGTTCAAGGATGCTTTGAGTTTCGAAATCCGTATTGATATCCTCGACATTGATCGCAAAACCGCCTATAGAACCCGCAGTGTCCCGTCCATCGAAATAGCCGTTTGGCTGAACTTCATAGACGTGGTACGCTCCAACTCTTAAACCGCGAAATTCATAGTATCCGTTGCTATCGGTAACGACGCGAATGGTCTCCCCGCTATAAATACCTGTCATTGCTCTACTCGAAGACAATCGTTGCCCGGTGCGAGTTCTTAATTCAAGTACTACGCTGCCAATAGGAGCGTCCCCTTCGTTTCGAATCCCATCTCTGAGTCCCTTAAGGTGCAAAGGTGGCAATCCAGTATCGGTTTCAATCGGCGCCCCATCTTGAAACACGTATCCTGCAATTGTTGCTGGAGGCACTTCACAGAAATCGAGATCTGAAACACTCTCACCCGAGCGAAGCGACACGTTGGCAATCAAATCATCGGTACCTGTGTCGGCAAGGCCCGCTGGTGCCGATTGGCCGCCATGAAAGAAACCCGTTGGCTGAATTTCACGAACGGAATAAATGCCCGGTCTTAAATTGATAAAGCGATAGTTACCTTGCTCGTCCGTTTGAGCAGTGTCAATCACATTACCTTGTTCGTCTAGCAACTCAATGCGCACGTCGGAAATGGGTGACTCGTCTGCGTCAAAAATGCAATCCTCGTTTAAGTCGGCGAAGACCATTCCTTCGAGAGATGCAACACGTTGTTCGCAAAAATCATAGTCCGTCGCTTGAACACCTGACCCCAGAGCAATAGCCGAAATGATGTCATTCAAAGTCGCGTTGCCACCCGAGCTTCCAGCCTTTTGTCCACCTTGTAGATATCCCTGCGGCTGCTGCTCGCGAATCGTATATACGCCTGGCCGCAAGTTATCAAACTTGTATTCTCCCGACGAATTTGTTCGAGTCGTCGACATGACTTGCCCTAGACTATCGAGGATCTCAATGAGAACACCTTCGAGACTAACTTCATCTGGATCTCGAATGCGATCCCCATTGAAATCTTCGTACACGTTTCCTGCGATACTGGCTGGCAGCAGTTCGCAAAAGTCGTAGTTGGTCCCTTGCTGCCCGCCACGGAGTGAAACCTGTTCAATCCGAGTTCCGCTCGATGCAGATCCAATCGCGATTCCATTGATTACGCCTACACGAGACAGCCCATCGAGTAAATTGGCAGGTTGCGTTTCGACGATACTGTAGACGCCGGCCGGTAGCCGATCGAAGTGATAGCCACCGTCGGCCACAGTGAAAGTCGTTGCCACGACAGAGCCAGACGCATTTACCAGATCGATCTTTACACCAGGCAATGGCGCCTGGGAATTCGGCTCGGACGAAAAGCAATCAAAGCCAGGCATTGCAACACAGACATGCCCGGATAACGATGATGGCTCAATCTCGCCAAAATTAAAATCGATACCGTTGTCATTTCCGTCGAGACGAATTTCGGTGATCTGATCATTGGTCGAGTTCGTGCCACGCGTTTGGCCACGAACCGTTCCAGGAGAATCCTTGCCGTCAAAGGTGTCGATTGGCTGCGATGATTCGGAAATGCGATAGCGGCCGGGTGGTAGCCCTATGAAACGGTAGGAGCCGTCCGGCAAAGTCTGGGTCGTCAGGTTAACTGAACCAGCGATAGTCTCAATCGAGACGATTTGGATGTCGATTCCGCCAATGCCCGTCTCGCTATCTTCGCGTCGACCGTTATCGTTGTTATCTCGGTAAACAAAGCCGCTGATTTGGACAGGCTGCGATTCGGCAAAGTCCAAACGCGTGCCGCGGCTATCCCCGATCAAGACCTGAATATTGGTTAAAACATCTTTGTCGCCGGGGACAGTGCTTCCCAAATCCGGCTGACCATTCAATAAACCTGGAACGGCACCAACGCTCAAGTACCCGGCCGGTTGCGACTCGCGAATCTGGTACGTGCCAGGCGCTAATGAGAGATTGAGCCCGAACTGATATCGCCCCTGCTGATCGGTGGTTGTGCTATATCCCGTACTCATGTAGTTTCCGCCATCCAGGCGGTACAAGCTGAGAGAAACGCCAGCGATGCCAGCTTCGCCGATGTCTTGAGTTAGGCTCAGATTGTTATCGACATAGACGGTGCCAGACAAATCGATTGGCTTGGGAACTTGAGTTACGGTCGCAGCCGCTCCGGCCGTTCGGTCTCGCAATCCAGCACGGTCATCGGATGGTAAGTCCAAGCCCGAAGGTGCCAGAACCGGATCATAGAGATTCACAAAGCTACTCTCGGTAGCTGCATTTTCAAAATGGGGAGCAACAAAAGTGGCTCTGATTTTGGAATCGGAAAATTCAACACCGGACGTTATCGGGTCGAGGTTCGCATTGATCGCGTCAAGACTTTGTTCATTGTGGTAGCGTTGGACCTCATCGACATCGATCGAGAACTTGAGCTTATCACCCGCATAGAAATTTTCGAAAGTCAGAACGATTTGCATACCACCATCGGAGACTTCGGCGCTGACCCGAGCATTGGACGCTTGAGCTGTCATCGACTCCAAATGAAATGGATGCGCGAGGTCTGCACCCAGGCCACCTGCGACGGTGTCAAAAAGATTGTCCCCACTGGAAAAACCTGGCGTTCCTTGATCGGTATCGATCACCAGGCGAGTTAGCTGGGTTCCCACCGCACCACCTCGAAAGGTAACGTAGAATGAATCGCCATGCGCATCACCGCCATTGTCTTCTTCAACGTAGACACCGCCGACCCAAAGTGGATCCACATTGAACAGCACTCGCGACTCGAGGGATTCAACGATCGAATGACGTACGGTTTTGTTCGGCTGTCTCACGATATTTTTTACGGCTTTGTCGCTGCGAGATGAGGGGCGGTTCATGGAGTTGCCGCGAGTCAACGAGCGTACGATCAAGTTTCTCGTCCACTGATCTATGCTTCGTTTCCAAGTCAAGGTGACAGTCCTCCACGGATCGCAGGTGGCGTTGATGAGCGGTTGTATTTGAATTCAAACCAACCAAGTGTTTTTCGTTGAACGTAAATTACTTTACTTCTTCTCCGGCACCGGAGTTATCAAACTGGGCAGCCACAGGATGACGGTAACTGCCCTCTTTATCAATCGTTGCGATAGCTCGATCAATGTCCCAAATGCGAATGGTTGTGTCGAAGCTTCCCGAGATCAAGTACTTGGGAGTACGCTTCAGGATGCTTACGGAGCCATCATGACCTACCAACTTCACCTGTATTTTCGGATCGATATCGCTAAAAATTTTAATCGTGTTGTCGCTGCTAGCAATTGCGAACAGATGAGGTTGCAACTCGCACAGTCCGAGAAGCTTCCCACCGCCTATTTCCGCTTGTCCAATCATGGTCCGATTAACGACATCGTAGTGGATGATACGACGGTCCTCGCCAACGGATGTAATTTGATTGCCATCGGTAGAAAATTGCAGCGATCGAATCCGTTCGAAATGCAGCGGTATTACCAGTTCGTTGGATGGTTCTGAGTGCAATCCACTCTCGTTCTCGCCTATGTCAACGCGTCGCATCCTCAATACACCGTCGCGGCCACCAAACGCAATCCATTTCCGATCCGGCGAAGCAGCGATCGATCGAATGTCGCGACAATCGCAAGAGTGAAAAACAACAAGGTCCTCTTGGTCTCCGTCATATCGGTATATGCGATTGCTAAATCCTGCGGTAAAGATGCAATCGTCGCGGAGATAGGTTAACGTCAGCAGCGCATGCGGAACCGACTTTGTTGAAATCAACTTCGGCGTAGAACCGAGCGACCAAACCCGAAGCGTTCCATCGTTGCCGCAAGATGCCAATTGAAGGCCGTTCGGTGAGAACTCGACCGACTGAACCCAGTCCAAGTGGCCGATCAGCGTCGCTGTCGTTTTTCCAGTGGCTAGGTCCACGATTCGGATGGCGTGATCATCGCCTGCTGCTGCAATAACGTCACCTTTGAGGGACACACTAATGGCGGTTACCACAGGCGGTTCAATATGGCTTGGCAAGCTCTCCAATCGAATGACGTCCACCGAAAGTGCGGTAGGAGCCGATCGCAAATTTCCATTGATCGGATCGGTTACCGCGTTGTCATTGGTAACGGGCAAGGTCCGAAATGGATTGGGAACCGTTTGTATGGGACGGTTCGGAAGCTCGATTTTATGTTGTGCGATCAACGTGGATGAGCAAATGGTGCTGGATACCCATAACAATGTGCCTACCCGTCCTCCCCGCAATAAGGCGAACGGAATCGCGGCAATAACTGAATTCACGGTGTGAACTCGGCGTATTTGCATTGTCCAGCTCCTCCTCGATTGGGCAAAAAACGGTGGCATCGATTGGGCAAAAAGCGGTGGCATCGTGGCACAGGCGCACTCTTCCATCTAGGTGCTTTATCGACGGTCGAGGCATGGGTCTTTTGTGAATTTTGGTAATTTGAGGCGAGAATCCGGACTGGGGGTAATTTGCGGGATAGTTTAGAAGGGGGGAGCGGACGTCGCAGGGAAAGTATTCACGTAGAATTTATGCATTGCAGAGGGAAGAATGGTTCCCCGGCAATCTATGGTCGTCTATAATGCGGCAGTCTCGAACCTGAGGCAATTATTACGGGAATCCTCGCCCCTTTAAGCAGCGGTGACTTTCGGCACCTCATCGAATGATTTGGTCGCGATTCGCAACCTTGGCATTGTCTCGGGAATGCCGATTGCTTACTAAACCGCAGGCGATGTTGGCCTGATACGGTTCCGCTCCCTATATCCAGGCGTTGAAAGAATGGAAATTCGCAACGTTGGGTGGGTTTACAACTTTTGAGCAAGCGAAACGAAATGAACACTTACAGTCTCGATTACATCGACGACTTATATGTACGTTATATCCAAGACCCGAACAGCGT
>JAYVBW010000540.1:0-7530 GCA_043750255.1 Pirellula sp. | reverse complement strand
GATGGTTTGAGCCTTGTCCCTGTTTTTAAGGGTGGAGAGCTTCCTGAGCGTCCTCTGTTTTGGCATTACCCGCACTATGGTAATCAAGGTGGAGCACCTGCGGCAGCTATTCGGCGAGGTAACTGGAAACTTATCTGGTGGTTTGAAGATGAACGTTCGGAGTTGTTCAATCTGGCAGACGACTTGGGCGAAAAATCGAATTTGATAGAATCCGAACCAGAACGCGCCCGCGCGCTTCAACGGGAGCTGTTTGCATGGCAAAAGGAAGTCGGTGCAAAGTTTCCTGAAGCCAACAAGAAATTTGATCCTTCGAAACCCAATGGTCGATTCGCAGCCCGCTGATGCAAAGAAAAAAGGTAACATCGATGGACAGGATGCACACGATAGAGATCAGTATCCTGTCCATCGTGTCTATCCATGTGAATCTAACTAGCATGTTCTCGCCGACGTTTGAGACGACTCAAACGTCGGCTACTCAAGGGCAAGGCAGTTTGAGAGCCTCACGCTCTCGGTTCGGTCTGAGTATTGTCCAAACGCAACGATTTCCATTCCTCGAAAATTGCACTCGCCGAATCATGAACCTCTGCTACCGAAATACGTCCGCATTAATCGCAATTTTTATTTTTGCGATCAGCATGCATTACGCGTCGAACTCGCATGCCGCCGATCGGCCGAATATCCTTTGGATCACTAGCGAGGACAATAGCCCTTACCTGGGTTGCTACGGCGATCCGCTTGCAAAAACTCCAAATCTAGATCGGCTTGCCCAACAAGGAGTTCGTTATCGAAATGCTTTCGCCAACGCGCCAGTTTGTTCCGTTGCACGCACGACACTCATCACCGGCATGTATGCCACGTCTATCGGTGGCCAAAATCATCGAAGCACTGTCGCAATGCCAACGCGATTTCAACTTTACCCAGAACATCTTCGTGCACATGGCTATTATTGCACCAACAATTCCAAGACAGACTACAACTTTCCGGGTGGTCAAAAGGTCTGGAATGAAAGTAGCAACAAAGCAAATTACGATAGCCGACAACCGAATCAGCCGTTTTTTGCGGTCTTCAACTCAACCACCAGTCACGAGAGTCAGGTAGCCCCGAAAAGAGGCAAGACTGAATTCCGCATACCACCAGAAAAAATTTCTTTACCTCCCTATCACCCCGATACGAAAGTCATTCGCCGCGATTGGGCCAATTACTATGACCAAATAACTCTCATGGACCAGGAGGTCGGCGATCTCCTCGACAAACTCGAACGCGATGGCCTCGCTGACGATACCATTGTTTTTTATTACAGCGATCACGGTGGCGGACTGCCTCGGGGTAAGCGCAACATCCATGACTCTGGAACCCGTGTTCCGCTCATTCTCCGGTTTCCGAAAAATTGGTCACATTTGGCACCGGCCAAGCCTGGCGAGTGGGTGAATGATCTGGTCAGCTTCGTAGATCTCCCTGTAACGCTGTTCAGTATGTGCAACATTCCAATTCCTGATCATTACGAAGGCAAGCCTTTCCTCGGCGAGAAAAAAGTTGCTCCCCGTGATTACGTCTTTCTTTACCGCGGCCGTATGGACGAACGCTATGATACTGCTCGTGCGGTCCGCGATTACGAGTTCCGCTACATACGCAACTACTCGCCGCATCGACCATGCGGCCAGCAATACTCCTATCCGTTCAAAGTACTGCCTAGCATGAAATCCTGGTATGACGAGTTCATCGCGGGACGATGCAATGAAGCTCAAGCGAGCTATTGGAAACCAAAATCGGCCGAAGAGTTTTACGTGATCGCTGACGATCCCTTCGAACTACGTAATTTGATTTCCGAGCCACAACGAGCCGCTTCCATTTCCAGAATGCGATCTTCGCTCCGCGCGGAAATCCTTGCGAGCAGAGATACAGGATTTATCCCAGAGGGCATGTTCCAAAAACTCGCTGCCGATAAGACCCTATACGACTATGCTCATAGCGACGCATATCCATTGGAGAAGATCGTCGACATGGCTGACATAGCCAGTAATGGTCGCTCTGAACACTTACCAGCCCTCATCAATGCCCTAAGCGATCCGCATCCCATTGTTAGGTACTGGGCCGCAACAGGTTGCCTCATCCTCAAAGACAAAGCCGCTCCAGCCAAAGGCAAGCTTAGGGAAAGATTGAAAGACGAATGGGCGGACGTGCGCGTCATTGCTGCCGAAGCGATCGGGCAGCTTGGTGAACCGGAGGCTGCTGTCGCGACCATTAAGGATGTCATCCGCAGTGGCAACCGATACGAATCGCTGGCTGCACTGAACACGCTCGACCTGCTTCGATCGACGCTCATCATTCCACTTTCGGTTGCAAGGGAAATGGTACGAGATCTGAAACTCGCCGAGCCCGCAGACCGTATCGCCGCCTCTATTTTGGAATAGGCAAGAACAGAAGTCGGCCACTATCCACCGATCTGGTACATGGCTCGTTCCGGCTGTTGAAAATCGTTCGACGATATTCCATGCGATACATACTTGTTCTTAATGCAGTCCGCAACAATGGAATGAATATGTTCATCGGTTGCATTCGATTCGCATGCAACTTTGAGATCCCATTCTTCGCGACCAAAAAGGCAGTTTCTTAACTTGCCGTCAGCTGTCAAGCGAATGCGATTGCACGATTGGCAAAATGGCTTCGAGACAGGATCGATGAAGCCGACTCCGCCTCGTCCATCCATGAAACCAAAGTCACTCGAAGGCTGGGCCGGATCTGATCTTGGAATCGTTGCGAGCGGACCGAATTGCGTTTCGAGGTACGTTCGAAGTTCGCTTCCGTTGACTACCTGCTCCAGGCTCCACTGACGATCGGCATCCAACGGCATGAACTCGATGAATCGGATGACCAAATTGCGATTGCGTGCAAATTCGACCAATGGAATACAGTCCTGCAAGTTGATATCGCGAAGCACCAATGCGTTTAGCCTAACGACTAACTTGCTAGAAACGGCGGCTTCAATGCCAGCGAGCACTTGGCCCAGACCATCGCGCCGCGAAATTTGCTTGAACGCGCTCTCGCGTAACGTGTCCAGTGAAATGTTGACGTGAGTTAAGCCAGCACGCTGAAGCGATTCGACTTTGTCTGCTAACAACATGGCATTGGTGGTCATGGCTATCTGCTGCAAGCCTGGGATCACAGCGAGTTGCTCAACCAACTGTTCCAAGTTCGGACGCATTAGGGGCTCACCACCCGTAAGTCTTACTTTTCGAATACCAGAACGTGCCAATATCGAAACGATGCGAGCGATGGAGTTGTAAGGTAGCAGACGATGTTGCGGTAGAAATCCTAATACAGTCTCAGGCATACAATAACGGCAACGAATGTTACATGCATCCGTAACACTTATTCGAAGCGACTCATGAACACGGCCAAATGCATCGATGAGCGGCGGCAAGCGGTTGGTGTTCGCAACGAAAATCTCTGGCTCAATGGATGGTCTCATGAGTTTGCTGTGGGGTGGATCCACTTGGGTGGTTGAGCGGCAAACCATTCTTTTTTCCAAATCGGAACTTGCTTCTTAAGTTCGTCAATCAGCCATTTTCCGGCTTCGAAAGCTTGTGTGCGATGGGGCGTACTGACGACGACAACGACGCTAGGTTCCTTGATCTCGACTCGACCAAGTCGGTGGACGATCGCAACGGAGCGAATCGGCCAACGTACACATGCAATTCTCTCCAGTTCAGCCATCTTGGCCAGTGCCATTTCGCGATACCCCTCATATTCGAGGTATGCCGTTTCAGTCCGACCCGTTTCCGCATTGCCAGTCCAACGGCGTGTTGAGCCCAAAAATAGTACGGTTGCTCCGCACTCATCGTCAGCAGAATCGGACAAGAGTTTTTCAACCGGAATGGGGCCGTCGACTAATTCGACCATATCGTAAACTGGTTCTTGTTTGAGACTAATGCACGATTCTGCGAGGCGACCTCCAAATCGGAATAAACGTTAGCCACGAGCACATGTATCGTATATTTGGTACACAGAATAGTTTAGCCGAACGACCGACGACTGTCATTTGGAATGCGAATTCAACTGGACTTTGTTGGGGCTGACCTTCGGTTTGCAATCGATTTCTAGCGGATTATCCGTTATAGTTGAGTGCTCCCTGCCAACAAAGCCTGCCAACAAAACAATCGTGAAACTACCTATCGCGATCATATTATGAAAAACTTGGACTTACGAGCTCAAACGCTAACGGTTTTCGTTTGCACCTTCGTTTTTTGTTACGGGACGATGCTTCTCGGCGACGAATTGGGTGAAGTTAATACCAAGGAGCCGACGCCTGAAGCTATCGATTTCTTTGAGTCCAAAATTCGCCCTCTGTTGCTAAATCGTTGTGTGGAATGTCACGGTGATTCCGAACCCGAAGGTGAACTCAGTCTTGTGTCTCGGGATGGACTTCTGCGCGGTGGGAAGCTTGGACCGGTCGTCACGCCTGGCAAGCCCAAGGAAAGTCTTTTGATCAGTGCGATCAATCACGATGAATTCCTGAAAATGCCACCCAAGGAAAAACTACCAACGAACGAATTGGTACTTTTGTCCAAGTGGGTTGCGATGGGAGCACCCTGGCCAGCAACGCCTTCTAAGGATAGTGTGACGAAACCCCGTCCTAAAGACGAGTTGAACCCCGAAAACAATTTGGAGCAGGTTTCGTTCACCGAAGAGCAAAAATCATTTTGGGCCTACCAGCCGCTGCGATGGCCAAAGCCATCGCAAGAGAGCACGAGCGACTGGACTAATTCACCCATCGATGCATTTGTGTTCGAGAAACTGCAAGCTAAAGGGCTAGTACCTGCAGCCCCGGCCACCAAGCAAGATCTCATTCGTCGTGCCACCTATGATCTTATCGGTTTACCCCCAACCGAAGAGGAGATTGAAGCGTTTCTTAACGACTCTACGCCTAATGCATTTTCAGCGGTTGTGGATCGTTTGCTCGCCTCGCCTCGCTATGGCGAGAAATGGGGACGTCATTGGTTAGACGTTGCAAGGTTCGCGGACTCTAACGGCCTAGATGAGAACATTGCCTACGCCAATGCCTTCCGGTATCGAGACTACGTGATTTCTAGCTTCAATAGAGATACGCCATACGATCGCTTTGTTCAAGAACAGATTGCAGGCGATTTGTTGGAGCCCGTTCCGGCAGAAAGCTTGTCGAACAAAGACTCGCTCGATCGCTATGTAGCAACGGGATTCTTGGTGATTGGCGCGAAAATGCTGGCTGAGGATGATCCCCTCAAAATGCAGATGGATATCATCGACGAACAGTTGAGCACGCTTTGTCAAGCATTCATGGGAATGACGATAGGATGTGCTCGTTGCCATGACCATAAATTTGATCCGATCCCGACATCCGACTACTACGCGTTGGCAGGGATTTTTAAAAGCACAAAGACCATGGAAAACCACAAGGTTGTAGCTAAGTGGTTCGAACGTCCACTCGCAACCAAAACGGAACTCGCGGAGATGGAAGTCGTGGATCGCGAAATAGCTACCTCGAACGCCGCCATTACAAAGTTGAATCAAGAATGTCGAGTACGCGTTTCCAAAGAGATTCAGAACTCTATTGCAAATGCATTGATGGCAACGGTCCTCTACGAAAATTTTGCTGCACAAGCCAAAGACAACCTCACACGTGGACTTGACCACATGGATCGACCCTATCCAGTCACTCGGGGATATGCGTTGATCGAAGCCGAAGGGTTTCAACGCGGAACCGTCATTAGGGAATCGGAAAATTACGGAAAAGAGATTGGAGTGATCATTAGCCACAGTGCTGCGAACGCCGAGTACGATATCGACGTTCAACATGCAGGCAGATACGCAATCGAATTTCGTTACGCAGCTGCAGAACGCAGGCCGGTTCGGTTGCTTCTGGATGGCGTTGAAGTGAGGCCGTCGATCCTTGCGGAAACAACAGGTAGCTGGCAACCGGATGGGCAGAATTGGTTTGTAGGTGGACTCATGAATCTTAATGCAGGTCCGCATGTGTTGAGATTCGAATCCAAGAAAGTATTTCCACACATCGATAAATTCGCTCTCGTTTTTCAGAACGAAGAAGCCTGGCCCTTCGATACCGAGCCTGTTTCTTTGTCTCGCTCCGGTATGGATTTAGGAATCACGTATCCGGTGCTTTCATTGTGGCGAAGCTATTTCGATACCCTAACTAAGCAGAGTAAAGAAGAATCGAAGCGAGACTCGTTCTTTTCACCGTGGTTGCGATTTCGCGATATCAAGGACGACTTCCAATCCGCGTCGCAACAAGTCTTTATGGAACTCGAGTCGGAAACGCCACTTAGGCGAGAGACTCCGTCGGTCTTGCGAGACGCCTTACTTTCTGTTCGACCAACATCATTGAAACAGGTTGCTGCTGCTTTTGAAGTTGCTGCTTGTCAAGTGTTGTCCAAAGACGAGAATGCAAGTGACGAGAAAGCAAGTGACGAAATCGCAAAGCTTCGCGATGAGTTGATGAGTGAAGCTTGCCCGCTCTCTGGCCCAAAGAACGACATCGAGCGGTTTCATTCAGAGAGCGAGCGAACAAAGTCAGTCGAATTGGAAGCAGCCGTAGCTGAAATAAAGGGCCGGCGGCCAAATCCCCCGATGGCGATGGGCGTAACCGAGGCCCAACCAGAGGATTTGAAAATCCATCTTCGCGGAAGTCACATTGTATTTGGCAAGTTAGCAAAACGTCGATTTCCACAGATCCTGACGAGCACCAATCAAACTCCGATTCGCGATTCAGCCAGCGGACGACTTGAGCTTGCACAGTGGATGACCCGTCCCGACCACCAGCTAACAAGTCGCGTGATCGTCAATCGCATTTGGCACTGGCATTTTGGACGTGGGATTGTATCGAGCGTCGACAATTTTGGTCTTCTTGGCCAAAAGCCTACTCATCCGGAGTTACTCGATTGGCTTGCCAGCCAGTTTGTCGCTAACAATTGGTCCATCAAACATCTTCATCGAACGATCATGTTGTCGCAAACTTATCAAATGAGACCGCAGTTTCAAGCTGGGGCTGCTGAGGTTGATCCAGAGAATGAACTTCGCTGGCAATTTCAAAGACGCCGACTAACCGGTGAAGAGACTCGCGATTCGATTGTTGCTGTTGGGGCTGGTTTGGATGCAAAGATGTATGGGACGTTGATGAATGTTGAGAATCATAAATATGTCAACTCCACAGTCGCGGGCGAAGTGTTGAACTATGCCAATGCCCGTCGGAGCATTTATTTGCCGGTGATTCGAAGCGGAATGTTTGAAGTCTTGCAGACGCTTGATTTCCCGGATCCGGCAATGAGCACGGGCGAACGCCAAACGTCGACCGCCGCACCACAAGCGCTGCTCATGATGAACAGTGACTTGGTCCATGAACAAACACAAATCATTGCCCAGCAATTGGCGAACGCCTCCATGGACGACGCGCAACGCATTAGCGCTGCTTACCGTCGAATCTTGAAGCGGCCCCCGACGATTGCTGAAATTATCGCGGCGGCGACATTTCTTCGCGAC
>JAYVBW010000539.1:0-9132 GCA_043750255.1 Pirellula sp. | reverse complement strand
GAGTTCTCCCTTGCAATCGGATCGAAGTCGTCGAAGTTAGAAATATGGGGCAAATGGATGACCGCGATATCGAGCGAATAAGTCGTTGAAGAGGACGCTGAAGCTGCGTCCGCGTTCGCATTCGTCAACGCAACGGCATCTTCTTCGGGCAACGCCAAGTTATCAATCCATGGCAATACGCCCAACACTGGAACATCCCCGCGCTGCTCGAGAATTTCAACGCCGCGATCGAACAGTTTCAGGTCACCATGAAACTTGTTGACAACCATGCCCTTGATCAATGCACGGTCTTCTGGCGGCAAGAGCCAAAGAGTACCCAGCAACTGAGCGAACACACCGCCCCGTTCAATATCGCCGACCAGCAGAACTGGCGAGCAAGCATAACGGGCGACCGCCATATTGACGATTTCGACAGAGGATAAATTCAGTTCGGCGGGGCTGCCAGCACCCTCGATTACGACTAGTTCGTACTGCTCTCGCAATCGATCGAGTGCTCCAGTGACATGAGGCCAAAATTCTTTTTTTCGCTTGAAGTACTCGTGGGCTTGAAGCGAATTGCAAACACTCGAACCATCGTCGGTCGACTTTAGCGGCCGACCGTTGAGGATGATTTGCGAGTAGGTGTCCCCCTCCGGTTTCAACAGGATTGGGTTCATATCCGAATGCGCGGTGACCGAAGCAGCCAACGCTTGGAACGCTTGCGATCGTCCGATTTCGGATCCGTCAGTACAGACCGCTGAGTTGTTGGACATGTTTTGGGCCTTGAACGGTGCAACGCGAATACCGCGTCGCGCGAAACACCTGCAAATCGCGGCAGTAATGAGACTCTTACCCGCAGAAGAACTCGTCCCCATGACCATCAACGTTTTAGCTGTCATGAAAGTAACTCGTGGGCTGGATGACTTGCAGTTCATGTCCGGCTGAGGACAGCCGGACCTACGTGGGACTCTCACTCGGAGGAGATGACTTCTTGACCATTTCGACTAGCCAAAGCGACGAGCTGATCGATGGCAAGCGACTTTGAAACAAATCGAACGGATCCGTCGGCCATCAGAATCGTGGCTCCGCCAGTATGAAACGAATAGACCTCGTTGTCGTTGCTGCAATTGATGGAACAGGTACCAGGTCGGATGAGTGTGTTGCCATCGGGCTGCGAACCGTCAATGAGAAATCCTTTATTATGGCTCGCCCACACACCGCCTGTCGGGAACGGGCGAGTGACACCGGAGGAGCCGCTCCACGTCTTGACGGTGGTGCCATCTGGAATCAGTCGACCGTTTTGATACAAATTGGGGCGACCTGCGCACTCAACGACCAATAAGGTATTCGATAGCCCGTCGGTAACTTCGGCAAGTCTAACGGCAGTCCTTTTCAAGATGCCGCAATTGAGCGGGTCGGAGAGTCGCTGGTTCGCTGGCAGAACAGCATTGAGTTGGGTGCTGACTCCACCGACGTTGGAGTAGTCAGTAGTCGCGCCTGGGTAGAAGGTGCGAGGGCCAAGGGTTGCGGTCGTGGTTGTTGCGTTAGCGTAGTCAACAAGGATGGTCCATTCGAACCCGTCAACTGGGATAGCTGAAGGACAGGAAAGCGATGGCACTGATGTTTTCACTGACGATAGATTGGCGGCATCATGCCAATGAAATTGGGGGTTAAATTGTTGGAACAGCCCTACTTGCTCGACATATGGGAGCGCCGCAGTGAACCAACTGCCTCGACGAGCATTGAAATTACGCCCTTGTTCTGGTCCAGTCGATTGCGACGGCCAGGCACGGAAAGCGGACTCATAGTTGTGCAGCGCCAGCCCGATCTGCTTGACATTGTTGCTGCATTGCATGCGGCGAGCAGCTTCGCGAGCAGCTTGCACGGCGGGTAGAAGCAGCCCTACCAAAATGCCAATGATGGCGATGACGACCAATAGTTCAACCAACGTGAAGCCGCGACGGCGGCTAAGAAACTTTTTCATCATTTTCCTCGATGATGCGGAGCGGAAACTCCTACGGAGCACCAGCGAGACAGATCGCTATCGACGAATCCGCGAAAGCAAAAACACCACGACCCAAGCAAAAAAGGTGCGCAGGGATTGATGTGTATGTGCTAGCGAAACGCGACAGCCCCTATTTCCCGAGGGCACTACCACAAATAAAACAGACGATCGGGCAGGTCTTCTGACTTCCGGCATTATCCTCAGCCTACTCCTTCCCACAGTCGATCGACTGTAGTGGCATTGTGTAGGCTTCGTTTCCGGTTACAGCGGCGGGACCGCAACGGATTTGCACCGTTTTCCCTATTCTCCGAGCCAGCGACATGCTGACTCAGCACCCGAGTCCAGCAGCGAGTCTAAACGACGAGCACCATTTGTCAACGGCTAAGCAAAGTCAAAACAATGACGTTTGCAATCGCACTGCGAAATCAGGTGATTTCGTGGAGAGAAATACGAATATGCGACAGTTATTGATGCGCAAGAGTATTTTGAAAAATCGAGAGGTGCTTGGATGAAATTGATCACCACCGCGATCGACAACAATTGATACAATGATAAAGGTATCGAGGATTGGAAATAGGATTTGCAAAGGTGGCTGCCAGAAATGATCGTCGAAACATCGCGATCCGATTTCCAGAATCTGACGGATCTTCGCATGAAAGAATCGCAACTTCTCCTTAGCCAGAAAGACTGGGACGGTGCATATTACCTTGCTGGTTATGCAGTCGAGTTTGCACTGAAGGTTCGAATCATTTCCCAATTGATGAAGTCGGACAAATTTCCAAACAAGAAGCTCGCGGATAACTTTTACAAACATGAACTCACGCTATTGCGTAAATTGGCTGAACTGGACGATGAAATGGACAACGACGGAGAAGTAAGTCCATTATGGGACATAGTAAAGGATTGGAGCGAGCAAAGTCGCTACGGAATTGGCCGGACAGAACGAGACGCTATGGACCTCTATAATGCCATCGAGACGGGAGTATTACCATGGATCAAAGTACGTTGGTAGAAAACCAAATAGATGACGGACGCCGTTTCGTCGAGCGATTCGCCGCTAACGGTAACCCAGTGAAGGCGGCCTTTTGGGTAAAAACCGAGGAAGAGGGGCTTTGGTTCCTGTACGTGGCGGCGGAGATCGTCGAACGTGACGGGCCAGCCGCAGCTTACCGCGCTGTTCATTCGGCCATGAAGGAGCTGGGCCAGTCGTGGGTTTCCAGTTCCGAGATCAAAGTCATTGGCCCACAAAACCCGATCGCTCAAGATGTGTTAACCGTAATGGCCCGCCATCCGGGTCGCTTGATTACGCGATTTGGTGGAAAGAGACTTGGGTCGGTAGCGGTCGAACAAACTTATATCTATCCGCCTCATTTCTTTACTTTCAATCAAGTTAATCCTATGACAACCGAAGATGTTGGCCGAGAAATACTCCGGCTCATGAACCGCGTTGGAAACCTTAAGCCGTCGCATGTTACACAAAAAAATGGTACCGCCTTCAACGGTGTTCCGTTCTCCCTGGAACTTGGCCAGGAAAAAGTAACGGTGGTCCGGTTCGTGGAAGACGGAGAAGCAGCTCCACGAATTGTTCGACTCGACGAAATCGCTTCGATAAACTGACCCCAAAGGTGTCAGCGGTTGAGCACATTCTTTGACGTTTAAGGCCTTGGACCAGGGGCAGGGACGGCCTGCGCCGGGGTCAGGTTCGGGATTCGGGATTCAGTTTTAGTTTCTTTTCAATGGCCTTTTGCTGGCGAACCGCTTCGCTGACCCCACCGACCGTAGAGCCTACATGATTGCAAGATTGTCTCGGTGAATGACTTCTTCGTAGGGACACTGACCCAGGATCTGCTCGATGCGATCACTGCGGCAGCCAAGTATTTGCTTGACTTGACTCGCATTGTAGTTAATCAAGCCACGGGCAATCTCGACCGACTGTTGATTGACTATCGAGACGATATCTCCCTTTCCGAAGTTCCCGTCAACGTCCTTGATGCCGATCGCCAATAAACTGCGACCCTCCATGCACATGGCTTTGGCCGCCCCATCGTCTACCGTCAGTGTTCCGGCCGTCTGCGCCGAAAAACCAATCCATCTTTTTTTGGGAGTAAACGTTTTCGCTTGAGGCATGAAGAGGGTTCCAATCGCCGCACCTTGCGCCAATTGAATCAAACCATTTGGCTCTCGACCCCAAGCGATAACCACGGCTTGGCCGCTCATCGTTACAAACTTGGCCGTGGTTAGTTTGCTGGCCATGCCCCCTTTGCTAACGCCCGTCTTGCGATCGCGGACCATTTCTTCGACGCGATCGTCGATTCGCTCGACGGTCGCAACGACCTGTGCTGCCGGATCCCGAGGGTCACGATCGAAAAGACCGCGTACGTCGCTGAGTATGACCAGTACACTTCCTTCCAAGAGACCCGCAACCATTCCCGCAAGTCGATCGTTGTCGCCGAAAGTCGTTTTCAATTCATCAACGGCCACGGTGTCGTTTTCATTGATAATCGGGATAGCTCCCATTTCCAACAGCCGACGCAGCGTATTGCGAACGTTGAGATAAGCGACGCGGTCATCCAGCTCCGAGGCTGTCAACAAGATTTGGGCTGCATGCCGACCATGTTCCGCAAAAGTCTGCTCGTAGACTTGAATCAAGTGTGTTTGGCCTATGGCTGCGACAGCTTGCAAAGTGGCTAAGTCCGATGGCCGACCGGGCAGTCCGAGTTTGCCAACACCGCTTGCAACCGCCCCGCTTGAGACCAGAACAACACGTTTGCCCATGCCAACCAGGACTAGCAACTGCCTGGCCAGATTCGCAACTTGAACGCGATCCAGTCGCCCGTCGTCATCCGTTAATGAACGTGACCCAACCTTGACCACCCACGTCGATGCTTCCGCAACAATTTGCCTACGTTCGTCCATGTTCTTCCACTGGTCTTGTAGCCTAGCCCGGATTATTCACAGGTTATTTATTGATCAGCCGCAGGGCGCTAGCCCACGGTTATGGTCGCGTTGACAACCGTGGGCTAGCGCCCTGCGGCTAATGAATAATCCGGGCTAGCGAGTGCTCTGTCAAAAAACGTAGAATTGAGGTCTACCTCGGTTATCGTCTCGGAATAGACAAAATCGTTCAAGGGCTTTATCGAAAAAAATTTGCGGGTTATTAAACGATTTTGATGTTTGCCAAATGTTGGTGGCTTTTTGTGTCATTACTCCCCGTGTCCTCGGCGAGTTCGCATGCTCAACGATCGAGGCGTGCCACAATGCGATCGGAAATGGTTCGTCCAATGTTGAAGGAAGCCGTGGCTGCAGGTGAAGGTGCGTTATTTACGTGGATCGCGTGATCCGATTCAGTAATTAAAAAATCGTCAACCATCGCGCCGGAAGGCAATACCGCTTGCGCTCGAACTCCCGCCGGTGCAGAATCTAAATGGTGTGATTCGATTTCGGGCACCAGACGCTGAAGCGCTCGTACAAAAGCAGCTTTGCTAAAAGAACGCCACATTTCACCCATCCCCATCTTCCAATGCTTGCATGCCAATCGGAGAAACCCTGAATAGGTTACGCTCTCCGCGAGGTCTCGAAAGTTGATGGTTGTACGGTGGTAACCTTCACGTGCAAACGCGAAAACGGCATTTGGGCCGCATTCAACACCGCCCTCGATCATGCGAGTAAAATGAACGCCAAGAAACGGAAAGTCGGAATCCGGGACTGGATAGATAAGGTTTTTGCAAAGTAATTCTGCCTCTGGTTTTAAGACAAAGTACTCGCCCCGAAAAGGAATGATCTTCGCCGAAGGTCGATCTCCGGCCAGCGATGTTATGCGATCGGAGTACAGCCCAGCGCAATTGACGATCAACCGTGCTGAGACGGTTTGCCACGTGGATTCAATGTGTGAGAGTCCTCCATTTTCTGATTTGATGGACGTAACTTTAGCGTTACTTACGATAGCATGTCCACGTGCCCGCAGTAGTTCAACTAGCCGATTACATACTTGACGATAATTTACGATCCCAGTTTCCGGAACATGGATTGCTTTTATTCCTGCGGCATGCGGTTCAAGTTCACGAAGTCTATCTCGGTCGATTATTTCACATCGAACTTGGTTGGCTATCCCTCGTTCATGAATGCGTTGCAGTGACTCGCATTCGGTCTCATCGACTGCAACGATCACTTTACCGCATATGTCGTAGTCGATGGCGTGCTCGTCGCAGAAAGCTTGGAGTTGGCGTTTTCCCTCGCGACAATTAATAGCCTTGAGTGACCCGGGATTGTAATAAATCCCAGAATGAATCACTCCTGAGTTTCTGCCCGTTTGGTGCGACGCAAAGTCGTGCTCCTTTTCCAACAAGGCAATTTTCAAATCAGGGCGATCGTTTGTCAGTTGCCATCCCGTTGCAAGTCCAAGGATACCTCCACCAATGATGCAAACGTCAAATTTCGCAGTACTATCCAAGGGGGTCATCTGTTTTCCGGGCTTTGCCGCCACTGCCGCTCAAACTTGTTTGCATCCGGTACAAAGTTTCGATCAAAAGCGTATCCCGGTGGACATTCCTTCGCATTGCCTGGATGCCAAAGCGTCTCACCTGATGCCCATCGCAATCCTCTATGTGTTCGTCTACCCGTCTCATAGCCGAGCTGATTGAACAGTGCGATTGCTGGCTGTTCGACGAGTGCGTCTTCGGAATAGTCGGTACTCATTGTTCTCGCTCACGAATTCGCCGACGAACCATTTCGAGTTCGTCACGAACCCCAAGCTTCGCAGCCCATTCATCGAGGTATCGTTGGTCAATTTTCTCGGCTTGAACCAACATCACGCCGCTGATGTCGCGTAGATGTTTGTCCGAGCCGCCCATCTGAAAGAAAACGAGTTTTTTAAGGATCAAGTCTTCCGCAGATGCGAACCAAGCGAAATGTTGATCGTCAATCGCCAACCGGATCTTACGCTTCATTCTCAGCCGATTGAATTCGTCATCCGCCGGGATCATCACATCCACTTTTAACCCCGAACTCGGATGAATGATATTGAATTGAAACTTTCTGGTGACGGCATCACGGACCGCCGACTCGGAAACGTAGAATTCAGGTGTAGGAAACTCTGCAAGGATTTTCGATACAGCCGCTAACGAGATATCAGCAACAACATCAATATCGTTCGTATAGCGGGGCTCTCCCAACGCAATCGAAGCTATGGAACCAGTGATGAAATAGGGAATCCCGAGCGCTTCCATCGTGGAAACCACTCGTCGGGCAAATTCCATTTCATTCATTGAGTCAGGCTCCCGCGCATACGGAGCGAGATTTCCTGCTCGACTTCTTTGACGGACCAATCAGGATGTAGGTACTCGACTCCGCCTTTAACAATAATTCGTGCGCTATCCCACATGCGAAAAGCAATCGCAAGCCGTTGAGCGGGAGTCTTGTTGCGCATGATTTCGACCATCATTGGGTCCATCATTTCAACGACTGGCTGTCGTGTCATCGGTGCAGTGAATTCAAAGGGATTCATTGGCAATTGCAAGCTAGGGCAGGATTTCGGGATGGCTGCGATTTCCAGCCGCGACCGAGGGCGTACCACTTAACGTCCGACGGAGTGATTCCAAATTCGTATTCATTTGCACTGCCGTTCATCGTATTATTCCGAATCAAGTACTTCAGCTTGCTGTATATAAACGCTAGCCACTTGGTCTTTCTTGTAGCTCACTCTTCCAAACAGTTTTATCCGTTGCCCCAGCGACTCCAGCAATGTTGGATGGAGCATAACATAGAACCGACCTTTGACGCGTTGGTTTTGACCATCGATTGTCAGCATCAACTATCCGAAAGCTACTACGCCGTTCAAAAGAATCGAACGTGGCAAACTCGATGGCACTTGCTTCTTTCTTTAAAGCTCGATTCAACTGTTGCACCGTTTGCAAAGCGCCAGTACTTATGGAGCTAGTGGCATTCCCCGTTGAGATATCATCCAAAATCGCCCCGAAGCGGTTGGCAACTTGTTCAGCAGAAACCTTTGTTTCCTCGATATCGGACTGAACAAAGTCAGGCGATTCAAATCGTGCAGGGATAACGAAACTGCCATCTTCAAACGGCTCGATTGTCAACTTGCTAAACGCCAATACATCCGCACCCATCGAACGCATATCCGCGAAATCAGGATTGGGGCCTCGGATCTCATGAAATGCAGCGTAGTGAGCTAGCTTTTGTGTTAAATCGATCACGTCGGCTACGGTGTGAGCGGCCAATGAACTGAGTCCGCTCGATGGCAATATCCGTGTCACAATACGTGGCCAATCCAGTGGAATCGACCCAGTCGAAGGAAATTCTGCAAGAGCATCCTTCATTTCTGGCGTCGCATTGCGATACCAGTGGGGTTGAAAGTCCGTTTTTGTAGGTTCATTCATGGCGATAATCCTCCAGTAAGTTTATCGACCCATCTGGAGTCATTTCTAAATAGGGCTTTTCGATGTCGTTGGTACCTTGTGGAGTCGGGCCGACGACTCCCATTCTCTCATCGTAAAATAGCCTGGGAATGCGGTTTTCTGTGACCCGGCGGTAAAACGCAAGGGCAGATTCGTTGGATGCATGCAAGCTAACTCGACCACCATACCCCTGATCTTGACTGAACTTGACGGCATAGGCAAGCAAGGCGGTACCAGTTTGACTATATTGCCGTCTCCAAAGTTCGGTATTTTGGTTCGCACCAGTCCCATGTCTTCCATTTCACCCAATCGGGCTCCTTGGAATTCGCTTGCTGATGCGCGGTTGAAAGAGCTGTCGCCATCCGTTGCCAGACTGTAGAAAACCACGGTTTGGCAGTGGCATCGTAAAAACGAAAAGTCAATCGATGCCAAGTCTCCGAGCTATCCTGCACCTGGATGGTCGATTTCGTAAGCGCTTCCCGAGTTGCGCCACCTTGTGCCAATGCAAGGAGTTGCTTCTTATGGCGATCTGAATTGATAGCAGATAAGACAAAGAAAGGATCAGCTTTTTTCTTGTCCGTTCTGACTAGGGCAACGTGTTGATTAACTCTGGCCGGAAGTAAGTCTGAGCCCTTAAGTATTACAACGCGCATCGAAACATTGTTAGCGGGGCAAGTGTCATGCGTTTCGGCGAAATGATTCAGTCATTGAGAAAAGGCAGTGGCCTGATTTCTA
>JAYVBW010000538.1:0-5321 GCA_043750255.1 Pirellula sp. | reverse complement strand
CACGTTCTCGCAACATCTCGCGCAAAGCCGTTCGTCGCTCGGATTTCCCCCAAGCGTCCAAAATTTCATGCCAGGTTAGCCCGGTTACTGTTTTCGCGTCGCAACGTGCGATACCAAGTTCACGCAGATGCCACATGATCTCGGGAACACCGCCCGCCATAAATAAGCGAACCGTTGGATGGTACATTGGGCCATTTGGGAGAACATCGACAAATCGAGTTACGCGCCGATTGATTTCCGTCCAGATTTGTATGCTTGGCCGGGCCAGTCCGGCGGCGAATGCAACTGCTGGGACGTGGAGCAGCAAATTGGTCGAACCACCGCATGCCGCATGGACTGCTATCGCATTGTAAAAGGAATCCTCCGTCAAGACATCTCGCAATGTTGTTTTGCGCTGGTGTTGATCCCAAAGAACGGCTGCGGACTGTCTCGCCATCTCCATCCAAATCGGTTGGCCGCTGGGAGCGAGCGCAGCGTGGGGTACCGTCATGCCCAACGCTTCTGCAATCACTTGGCTCGTCGCAGCTGTTCCCAGGAACTGGCAGCCGCCGCCAGGAGATCCACAAGCGCGACAACCTGCTTCCGCCGCTTCTTCCAGCGAGATCATTCCATTCGAATAACGAGCACCAATCGTTTGGACCTTTCCTAAATCCTCAGCGTCTTTTGCAGGCAGGGTAACGCCCCCCGGGACGATGACGCTTGGCAATTGCGAGCAGCCAGCCAGAGCGAGCATCATGGCAGGCAAACCCTTGTCGCAGGTCGCTATCCCCAAGACGCCTCGTCGCGTCGGCAGCGACCGAATAAGACGTCTGAACACGATCGCAGCGTCGTTGCGGTAGGGTAGCGAGTCGAACATTCCGACCGTCCCTTGGGTTCGACCGTCGCAAGGATCGCTTACAAAGCCAGCAAATGGAACGCCACCTTTTTCGCTAAGCCACTTGGCAGCAGCTTGCATCATCAAGCCAACTTCCCAATGGCCCGTGTGGTAACCCAGGGCGATGGGTTGACCGTCTTCGCCCCGAATACCACCTTGGGTACTCAGGAGCAAAAACTGCGGCCCCATCATTTTTTGGATGTCCCAACCCATGCCAGCATTCTGGGTCCAACCAAACAGGTCGCCGCTCGACCAAGTTCGCAACATCTCGTCCGTCAAGGGCAATTTTCCTTGCGGCCCTTCACCTTGCGTTGCAGTCGTCAGCGCGCGCTGGCTACTACCAAACCAACTAGAAAGTGTGAATGCACTAGCCATGACCGGATCAACAAATCTATCTGGAGACAAAAACGAAAAAAGCAAAGGCAGCTTAGTCTAAGCCGCCTTTGCTAGTTTGCAGATACCTATTGTAGTTGCTCAGTGCGTCGGTCGCCAAGACCCTCTTTACCGGTTGAGTGCGATACCGAAGGTGAAGGCTGGCATGACCAAGTTCTGATTGTCCGAGAATTGGTTGCCCCCGTCGGTGATGGTCGAACCTCGCCAAATACCTCGAGCGAAGTAGAGTAGTGCGAATCCGCCGCGAATATCGATGTTATTACTAGCTTTGTAGGAACCCTCAACACGTAAATCGAATCCAATCGTTGACGCTTCGCCCTTTCGACCGCTGTACAACGTAGCGTTGTTATTGTTGTCGGATAGAGCCACAACGCCGACGCCAGGCGTTGGACCGGCATACGACGAAGTTGTAGTCTGTACACTGGTGCTCTGGCTTTGATAGACGTGGCCACCAAAGAATTTCATGTCGTTGGATAGCGTCCAGCGATTGATGAATTTCGTATAACGGAATCCCACTTGCCCCAATATCATGTTGTTGTCGGTTTGGACGCGATCCCTTATTAGTGATTCGAAAGACTGTGCGAGGACGAGGGGCGGAATCACAGGCGGGGCAGGCGGGGTCGGTAAGGCCCCAACAATACCCGTGGAATAGATATCGTTGGCTGCACCATCTCCAAAAAATGCGTATCGCAAGCCAACCATTGGCTCTAAGAGCCCGCCGTAGCGGTACGGTTCCATTCGCCATGTCTTGTTTGCTTCAAACGAGGCGAATGAACCTACGTTAACGCTGTCCTGAATGTAGTAGATCCGTTCGTTCGCAATGTCATTTTGAAACGCACGCTCCTGAATTCCTGCATTCACAGCAATCGGTATGAATTGGTTTAGCCGCTGTTGTTCGAAGGTATTGTAGACGTTCGGTCCGCTAACGTTGATGGCAGAAAACATCCAGCCGGATTCTTTGTTATTCATCCAGCCAAAGTCGAATCGATTTCCCCAAGTGAAGTCGATTTTATTGCTTGCTTGCTCTGTGTCGGATCGGTTGAGACCGATGTTCATCCGATCGTAAGTCGCAAAATAGCCAGTATTCGCACGTTGCCGTGCGGTCAAATCCTGCAAGTCCTGAAGCTGGACAGGTGCAAAGAATTGCCAATCTGGGTCAAAGGACATGGACTCCGAAAAGGGATGGTATCCCTCGTTGGAGAATCCAACTTGACCAGCGACGGCAAAAGCCGCCAACACAAACATACGAATCGTTCTTTGCAACACGGACATAATAATCTCTTCCACCGTTCCACTAAGGCTTTTCACGATCCGATAGGAGTATCCAGTCGATCGCATGAAATCGGGTTGTGCCACTAGTATCGGAACTGCCGGTGCTTGAAATTGAATCGGTTTAGGTAAAGCGTAGCGAAAAATCCGATCCTTTCGTGCGTTTATTGCTAGCAAAGCCAACTTCAGCGTAGCATGCGAAAATGCCTTTTGTCCTAAAGCGACCGTCAAAAAAAAGCCTACCGCTTGCAAATTCATGAGCGGATGGATTAAGGAATGGATCGCTAATACCGTGCTCCCTGATCTTGGTGCGCTTTGTGTTCTTTGGGGTGAATATTAGTTGGACAGCGCCACTTTCCGGTAGCACAGGCTGCTAGCGGCTGCTAGCCTGTGAGAAATAGATATTTTCCTGTTTCAAGGTTCCTCCAATGCAAATCCTACCCGTCATCGCGTTGGTATTGCTAATCGGAATGTTGACGGGAGCTAATTTGTTTTCCTTGGGTGCTTGCTCGCTATTGATCGTGTTCCAACTGACACGTTTTTATGCGAATCGCTGGGCTAGTAGTTTGACGGTCGAAAGGCAGGTTACCAGCTCCGAATTGAAAATTGGCGAAAGCCTTGTTGTCGGTATGAGGCTCAATAATAACACGGGCTACTTCATTCCATGGCTGTTCGCCGAAGACCTATTGTCCAAGCGAGCTACATCGCAACCCAATCGCGCATTGGAGGTAACGGGATACCCCGCAAAACTCTATTTTTTTCGACCGAGGCAAATCGCCTTAATGACCTATCAGATTAAAGCCGTTCGCAGAGGCTACTTTCAGTTGGGGCCAACCATACTTGAAACTGGCGATCTGCTTGGACTGCATCGCAACTACCGAGTCGCTACCGAGCCTCATTATATCCTCGTGCTACCGAAACTAGTGCCGCTGCAAGGAATGAACATAACTAGTCGACGTTCGATGGGAGATTTGCATGTCAATGACCGGGTGATGGAGGACCCAACGCAAATGGTCGGCATTCGTGAATATCGACCTGGCGATTCACTCAATCGTATTCACTGGCGAGCCACCGCTCGAACAGGCAAACTGCACACGCGCATATTTCAGCCGACGTGCATCCAAGGTGCGATGCTCGTTCTGGACATGCACAGCGAAACCAACCCCGACCGAAATGAACCGGCCCGAACCGATTTGGCGGTCACGATGGCCGCTTCATTGGCCCACACGCTCTATCTATTGAATCAACCCTTCGGTTTGATCAGCAACGGCCGTGATGCTGCGGACCGGGTCCGACCAATCCGCCTCGAAGGAGAGTTTTCCGATCGCAGTTCGGTTCGTGCCGATGTGGAGATGAACGCAAAAAGCAATCGACTTCGTCCCGTTATCGTCGATGCTAGAAGCGGGCCAGAGCAATTTGCCGAAGTGCATCGAACGTTGGCAAGACTAGAACGCACAGATGGTCTAAGGTTTGCGGATTTACTAACGGAAGCTCAAAACAGTCTGTCGCGTCAGCTTTCTGTCCTCGTATTGGTACAGCAGGTGGACGATTTAATGGCATTGGCACTGGGATTGCTTCGCCGTCGAGGTTACGCCGTGTCCGCCATTGTGAACCAGCATGAACAGGACGGTCTGCAAGATTCAGCAGCAAGGCTCGTAGCTTACCATATCCCAGTATTTGCCTTGCCTGACGAAGAAGCAATTCCAATCGTCTGCCGGGATATGCTGCTTGCGGGTTGATCATCCCAACGAAATGACCTACGATCGAGTCCTTAGCTCTCAACCTGAGCCGCAGACGTCCGCGATTTTGCAAGTCTAGTACTTTCGTGTTCCATTTCACTATTTGAGCTGACATTGACTGCTGTTTCCAACCCCCTCAACACCGCCGTTTCTGATTCGCCTGAGTCCTCCGGAATACCACCACTGTATCGACCGCTCAAGATCGGTGCGGTGGACATTGGCTTTCCTGTCGTCCAGGCTGCACTGAGTGGCTATAGCGACTGGCCGATGCGAGTGATCGCTCGGCGTCATGGCGCTTCGTATAGTCTTTGCGAGGTAATGCTCGACAAATTTCTAGTGGAACTAAAAGATCGCAAACGGACACAACACTTCCTGCACAACACTCCCGAGGAACAGCCCGTCGCTGGCCAGCTCATGGGGGCTGAACCGGAACAGTTCGCTTTGGGTGCATTGAAATTAGTCGAAGCGGGCTTCGCCGTCGTCGATATCAATTTCGGGTGTCCAGTCAAGAAAGTGCTTGGTCGATGCCGAGGTGGGTTTCACTTGAGCCAACCCAAGGTTGCATTAGAGATCGTACGTCAAACTCGCAATATCGTTCCATCTCATATCCCCGTAACGATCAAGATGCGTCGCGGGCTCGACGACACTCAAGAGAGCCGCGATCGTTTTTTTGAAATACTCGATGGGGCATTCGGCTACGGTATAGACGCTATTACCGTTCATGGTCGTACGGTAGTACAACGCTATAACGGGCCGAGCAGATGGGAGTTTTTGCGAGAGGTCAAACAGCATGTTGGCCCTCATCGCATCATTCTGGGAAGCGGCGATCTGTTCACCGCAGAGGACTGCCTGCGAATGATGCAGGAAACCGGCATCGACGGCGTAACCGTGGCCCGCGGCTGCATTGGCAATCCATGGATCTTTGAGCAATGTCGAGCAATATTCCATGGGCAGTCCCTGCCGCCGCCACCCACACTTTTCCGCCAACGCGAGGTGATTTTAGAGCATTTTAAGTTAGCAGAAGAACTGTACGGCCAAGACAAAGC